>NZ_JBMOWQ010000026.1:0-134860 GCF_049310485.1 Pseudomonas sp. GZD-209 | reverse complement strand
GGCGCCAGCGAGGCCATAGGTGTTGCCTGGGCAGGCGCTATCGCGGGGCAAGCCCGCTCCCACGAAGCACGCTCCCACGGGTAGCCCCTAGAGCATCGGCGCGACCGATGCCTCCTGCCGCGGCCACGCATCCAGCACCGCCTTGAACAGCGTCGCCAGCGGGATCGCGAAGAAGATCCCCCAGAAGCCCCACAACCCGCCAAACAACAGCACCGCGCAGATGATCGCCACCGGGTGCAGGCTCACCGCCTCGGAGAACAGCAGCGGCACCAGCACGTTGCCATCGAGCGCCTGGATGATCGCGTACACCGCCATCAGGTAGATGAACTGATCGCCCCAGCCCCACTGGAACAACGCGATCAGGGTCACCGGCACGGTCACCACCACCGCACCTACGTAAGGCACCACCACCGACAGCCCCACCAGCAGCGCCAGCAGTGCGGCGTAGTTGAGCCCCAGGCTGATGAAAGCGATATAGGTGGCGACACCACAGATCAGGATTTCGATGCCCTTGCCGCGGATGTAGTTGGCGATCTGCCGGTTCATCTCGTCGCCCACCCGGTTGAGCAGGGCGCGCTCGCGTGGCAGGTAGCCACTGACCCAGCGGCCGATCAGTTCGCGGTCCTTGAGGAAGAAGAACACCAGGATCGGCACCAGCACCAGGTAGATCATCGCGTTGACCAGCAGCGGCAGACTCGACAACGAGAAGGTCAGCGCCCACTGGCCGAACTTGCCGATTTCTCCGCGCACCGACTCGATGGCGCGCAGCACCTGCTCGTCCGATACCAGGTGCGGGTAGCGCTCGGGCAGCAGCAGCAACAGCGACTGCCACTTGCCCAGCATGCCGGGCAGCTCATTGAACAGGGTGATCAACTGATGCCAGAGCAACGGCACCAGCACCAGCATGAACACCGCCAGGGCGCCCATGAACAGCGCGAACACCAGCCACACCGCCAGCCGTGACGGCACCTTGAAGCGCTCCAGGGCGTTGACCAGCCCCTGCATCAGGAAGGCCAGGACCATGCCCGCCAGCACTGGCGCGAGCATGCCGCCCAACGTCAGCACCACGGTGAAGGCCAGGAACAGCAGGACCGCCAGCACCACTGCCTCCTCATCGGAGAAGTAGCGCTGCATCCAGTCGCGTAGCACTTTGATCATTGCCGATCCTTGAAAGAAAACTCAGGCCTTGCGCAGCCAGTACGTGTACACCCCGGCCTCGGCCGTTTCGTGCAGCAGCGTATGACCGGCAAGCCGGGCAAAAGTGCGAAAGTCGCGTTGCGAGCCGGCGTCGGTAGCGATCACCTTGAGCACCGCGCCACTGGCCAGGCGATTGAGCTCCATCTTCGCCTTGAGCAGCGGCAACGGGCAGTTCAGCCCGCTGGCGTCGAGTTCGGCGTCGCAGGTCAGGGTGTCACTCATCGGGCGCGTCTCCACAGGCAGGGCAAAAAGGGCACTAGGATACCGCCACTGGTCGGCATCGTGCGACCCGGCTACAGTAAGGCTTTTGACCGACGCGAGCTTGTGCATGAATCTACTGCGCCCCACCCTGCTGACGCTGGCCTGCCTGATGGCCCTGCCCGGCCACGCCGACGACCTGCCGTCACTGGGCGATGCCAGTTCCGCGATCGTTTCGCCACAACAGGAGCACCAGCTCGGGCGCGCCTGGCTGAGCCTGCTGCGTGGCAACGTCAACCAGCTGAACGACCCGCAACTCAAGGATTTCGTCGAGACCAGCGTGTACAAGCTGGCCGAGACCAGCCAGGTGCAGGACCGGCGTCTGGAGTTCATTCTCATCGATAGCAAGGAACTCAACGCCTTCGCCGCACCCGGCGGTATCGTCGGGGTCAACGGCGGGCTGTTCCTCAACGCCCAGACCGAAGGCGAGTACGCCTCGGTACTGGCCCACGAACTGGCGCACTTGTCGCAGCGTCACTTCGCCCGTGGCGTCGAAGCCCAGCAGCGCATGCAGCTGCCGATGATGGCGGCGCTGCTGGCGGGCATCGTGCTCGCGGCGGGGGGCGGTGGCGACGCCGGCATTGGCGTGATTGCCGGTACCCAGGCGGCGGCCATTCAGGAGCAGCGACGCTTCTCCCGGCAGAACGAGCAGGAGGCCGACCGCATCGGCATCCAGAACCTCGAAAAAGCCGGTTACGATCCGCGCAACATGCCCAACATGTTCGAGCGCCTGGCGCGCCAGTACCGCTACGACGCCAAACCGCCGGAATTCCTCCTGACCCACCCGGTCACCGAATCCCGGGTGGCCGACACTCGCAACCGCGCCGAGCAGGCGCCGGCGGGCGGCGTCGAGGACAGCCTGCGCTACCAGTTGATCCGCGCCCGCGTGCAGCTCACCTACGAAGGCACCCCGGGCCTGGCCGCCAAGCGCTTCCGCGCCCAGCTTGAAGAGAACCCGCAAATGGACGCCGCGCGCTATGGCCTGGCGCTGGCGCAGATCAAGGGCGGCCAGCTCAACGAAGCGCGGGAGAGCCTCAAGCCGCTACTGGCCAAGGCGCCCAACGACATCACCTACAACCTGGCGCAGATCGACCTGGACATCACCAACAACCGCCTGGCCGATGCCCAGCAGCGCGTCCAGCGCCTGCAGGCGTTGTACCCTGGCAACTACCCGCTGAAACAGGTGCGCGCCGACCTGCTGGTCAAGCAGGGCAAGCCAGCCGAGGCGGAGAAAGTGCTGGATGATCTGGTCAAGAGCCGCCCGGACGATCCGGACGTGTGGTACGACGTTGCCGAAGTGCGCGGCCTTTCCGGCAACACCATCGGCCTGCACCGCGCCCGCGCCGAGTACTTCACCCTGGTCGGCGACTTCGACCAGGCCATCCAGCAACTCGACTATGCCAAGCGCCGCTCGGGCAGCAACTTCCCGCTGGCCTCACAGATCGACCAGCGCCAGCGCGAGATCATGGAGCAGCAGCGCATGGTCAAGGACATGATGGGGCGCTGATCTACAGCCAGAAAGCATCGCGGGGCAAGCCCGCTCCCACGCCGCCAAGGGTTGGTTTGATGATACTTCATCAGCCCTGGCTACGTGGGAGCGGGCTTGCCCCGCGATGGTTTCAAGCCTCGGTCAGGCGTTGCCCGACAACTTCAAACGCGCCGCCTGGGTGAAATCCAGCATGCGGTTGAGCGGCTTGATCGCCTTGGGGATCAGTGCCGGCTCGACGAAGATCTCGTTGCTGCCAGTGCGCAGGCAATCCAGCACACGCTCAAGGGTATTCATGGCCATCCACGGGCAGTGCGCGCAGCTGCGGCAGGCCGCGCCGTTGCCGGCGGTGGGGGCTTCGACGAATTCCTTGTCCGGGCACAACTGCTGCATCTTGTAGAAGATGCCGCGGTCGGTCGCGACAATGAAGGTCTTGTTCGGCAGGGTCTGCGCAGCCTTGATCAGCTGGCTGGTGGAACCCACCGCGTCGGCCAGCTCGATCACCGCTTCCGGCGACTCCGGGTGAACCAGGATCGCCGCGTCCGGGTACAGCGCCTTCATGTCGGCCAGTTGGCGCGACTTGAATTCTTCGTGGACGATGCAGGCACCGTCCCACAGCAGCATGTCGGCGCCGGTCTGCTTCTGGATATAGCGGCCCAGGTGCTGGTCCGGGCCCCAGATGATGGTCTCGCCGTTGTCCATCAGGCTTTCGACGATTTCCAGTGCGCAGCTGGAAGTCACTACCCAGTCGGCCCGCGCCTTCACTGCGGCGGAAGTGTTGGCGTACACCACCACGGTGCGCTCGGGGTGCTGATCGCAGAAGTCCGAGAACTCCTTGACCGGGCAGCCCAGGTCGAGCGAGCAGGTGGCTTCCAGGGTCGGCATCAGCACGCGCTTTTGCGGGGTGAGGATCTTCGCCGTCTCGCCCATGAAACGCACCCCGGCCACGATCACCGTGTCGGCGGGGTGGTTCTTGCCGAAGCGGGCCATTTCCAGCGAGTCGGACACGCAACCGCCGGTCTCCTCGGCCAGGGCCTGGATCACCGGATCGCAATAGTAATGGGCGACCAGCACGGCATTCTGCTTCTTCAGCTCGGCGGCGATGGCCGCACGGTACTCGGCCTCCTGCGCGGGCGTCAGCGGGTGGGGCTGCTTGGCGTCGAGGTGAGCCTGTACCAACAGGCGTTCGGAAATCTGGGTCATGATCGCAGGACCTGCAGGGCGCGTACGCGCGTCAATCGAGTGTATCACCCGGCCCTGACAGATCGGCTAGCGGTGCCGGACGGCCAGCTGGGCGGGCCCTCGCGGCCCCTCTGCGGGCGCGGATTATTATCGGACGGCGAAGGCTACAGGCAATCGGAGCGATGCAAAAGGGGTTTTTGCGTGGCGGGGCTGAATGCAATCGCGGGGGGGGGAGCGGCCCGCCACACTGGTGCACGGGGGGGGGGTGTGGTCCTGTGCGTGGGGTTAAACGCAATTGCGGGGAAACCCCGTCCCCACGACGTGGTCAACGGGGGAGCGGGCTTGCCCCGCGAATTGGGCCTGGAACCCGCGATCAGCCCTGGGGCTGCAGGGCCGCCAGGTGGCCGCTGATCAGCATGGCGAACTCTTCGACGGTCATCTTCTTGCCGTTGAAGTCGACCATGCCATCGGCATACTTCAGGCTCGAAACCACGTCAGTGCCCTGCACCGTGGCCATACCGCTTTGCACCGCCATCATGCCGACCATTTCACCGGCCTGGCTGGATTGCTGGGCGATGGCCTGCGCGTCGGTCTCGCCGCCCAGCAGTGCCTGCAGGGTGGCCAGGTCACCGACCATCGGCTTGGACACGCTCAGCTTGCTGTGCAGGCTGCTGACCAACTGCTTGCCCAACTGATCAGGCGGCAGGTCGAACGAGGTCGGGCTGGCGAAATCCATGGCCAGGCTGAAGTGGCTCTCGCCGTTGGCCGTCTTGAACGACAGCTTTTCCAGCGCCAACTGCGGCTTGCCGGCCAGCATCTTTTGCAGATCGCCCTGGACCTTGGCCTGTTCTGCCGGGGTCATGTCGAGCGACGACAGCGCCTCCCCTTCAGTGACCACCTGCTGAACCTGCGGCGCCTTGGACTGGTACCACTCCAGCAGTGACTGCAAGGCCGGGATGTCGATGGACTTCATGGTGAAGACCATCTCGCCGCTGCCTATCTTGCGCCCGGCATAGCTGATGTCGCCGACCTTGTATTCCAGGCGCGCGGCCAGCTTGTCCTTGGCTTCGCCTTCGGCGCTATACAGGTTGTTCTGCTCCAACCCCTTGAGCACCAGCACTTGCCGATCGGCACCGCTGGTAAGCTGGGCATCGGCCAGGGCCAGGTCGAAGTTGCCGACATGAATCAGGTCGTGGTCGGCCTGGCTGAGCTTGCTACCGACCTTGAAGCCGTTGAGCAAGAGTTTCATCGGCGCCCCTTGCGCATCGACGAAGTACATTTCCAGGCGATCGCTATTGGCGTGAATTTCGGTGCTCTTGGCCTTGCTGTCACTGCTCAACAGCAGTTGCATGCCGGAGAAGTCCAGGACCTCTTCGCCATCCTGCTTGAGCTTGACCGGCGCCAGGCGGATATCGCTTTCGACCGTGCCGCCATAGCCCAGGCTGATCTGACCGCTGGCCGGCACCTTGTCACCCGCCGCAGCGAACCACGGCGCGGTGAAATCGTCTTTTTCCAGTGCAAGGTTGCTGGTGGCCATCACCGGCATCAGCTTGAATGCCTTGACCCGCGACCAAGGGAACGGGCCATGCTCGATCTGGTCGGCCACGCTGAAGTCGAAGTTCACTTTCTCGACCTCGTCAATTGGAATGTCTTTGACCTTGAAGCGGTAGTGCGCCGTGCTGGTGAAGAAATGCTGCTCCAGCGAAGCCAGTTCGACGGTCACGCTGCCGCCTCTGCCGACCAGGGCTCTCTCCAGTTCTGCGTTGAACTGGATGACGGAGCGCTCCAGCTCCGCCGGCAACTGTTTGCCGGTGTACCAGGCGCCAGCGGTGGTCGCGACGGCGATGGCGACGGCCAGGCCGGAAAGGATGCCTACTGATTTCTTCATGAATAGAACCGATTGCTGTCCATAGGGGGGCTGCGCGTGGAAGCACGCGAGGACGCGCAGAATACCACTGTCAGGGTGAGCGCATGGCATAGCAGTAGCACACACGCAGGCGAGGCACCGTACCACCGCCCTTCTTGTCGTCAATATTTATAGACACGAGAATCCGCACAAAACAGGTAAAACGCCAAAAAAAGGCAGAAAACCCCTTTCAATGTAGATAAAAAACAACATGACCGGGCAGTCTGTCATGTTTAACTTGACACCCTAATGACCATCGTTTTTTATTTCACCCACCTTGCAAGCGCCCATTCCACGAAGAAGAACAATCGCGCCGCCATCATGCCCAAACGCCCCTGCCCGCACGCGCCGCCTTCCTCGTCCCGGCGCTTGAAGCCCTGACACCCGCGCCCTCTCCGCGCACTTCGCAGCTCCAACATAAAAGGTGAACAACATGGAGCCCACCCGCTCGACCTTGCCGTGCCCGCCGCACGCCGTGCCTGCCGTCCAACGCCAGGAGTACCACGCGCATGCAGCCTGACCACCGCGCCACCGGCAACGGCCAGTTCCGTAAATCCCTGCGCCTCTGGCACGTAGTGATCATCGGCCTGGCCTACCTCACTCCGATGACCGTGTTCGACACCTTCGGCATCGTCTCCGGCATCACCGCCGGGCACGTGCCCAGCGCCTATATCCTGGCGCTGGCGGGCATCCTGTTCACCGCTGTGAGTTATGGCACCCTGGTGCGGCGTTTCCCGCAGTCCGGTTCGGCCTACACCTACACCCAACGCGCGATCAACCCGCACGTGGGCTTCCTGGTGGGCTGGTCGTCGCTGCTGGACTACCTGCTGCTGCCCATGGTCAACGCGCTGCTGGCCAAGCTGTACCTGTCGGCGATGTTCCCCGAGGTACCGGCATGGATGTGGGTGGCCGGCTTCGTCACCGTGATCAGCCTGATCAACATGCGCAGCATTAACCTGGTGGCGCATTTCAACCTGCTGTTCGTGCTCGTCCAGGTGGCGATCATGAGCGTGTTCGTCTACCTCTGCGTGCGTGGCCTGGATCAAGGAGAGGGCCTGGGCACCGCGTGGAGCCTGGTGCCGTTCGGCGACGAGCAGACCCAGTTCGCCGCCTTGGCCGCGGGTGCGACCATCCTGTGCTTCTCGTTCCTGGGCTTCGACGCGGTCACCTGCCTGTCGGAAGAAACCCGTAATCCAGGCAAGACCATCCCGCTGGCGATCTTCCTCACCGCACTGATCGGCGGCGTGGTGTTCATCGGCGTGTCGTACTTCATCCAGGCCTACTTCCCGACCATGCAGCGCTTCCACGACCAGGAAGCGGCGCTGCCGGAAATCGCCCTGTATGTCGGCGGCAAGCTGTTCCAGTCGGTGTTCATCGCCTGCACGGTGATCAACACCATCGCTTCGGGCCTGGCGTCGCAGACCAGCGTGTCGCGCCTGCTGTACGTGATGGGCCGCGACAAGGTGATCCCGGCCAGCGTGTTCGCCCGCCTGCACTCGCGCTACCAGACCCCGGTGCTGAACATCGCGATTGTCGGCCTGGTGGCGCTGTCGGCGATCTTCTTCGATTTGGTCACCGCCACGTCGATCATCAACTTTGGCGCGCTGGTGGCGTTCAGCTTCGTCAACCTCTCGGTGATCAACCACTGCTACCTGCGCGAAGGCAACCGCCAGGGGCTGGCCAACAAGATGAAGTACCTGGTGCTGCCGACCATCGGCTTCTGCATCATCGTCTCGCTGTGGCTGGACCTGAATGAACACTCGTTGCTGTTCGGCGGCGTCTGGGCGGCACTTGGCGTGCTGTACCTGGGCTGGCTGACCAAGGCCTTCCGGGTTGCGCCACCGAACTACATCGCTGAATGAACCACACCCGACGCCCGCCTGACCGCGGGCGTTCTGTTTTGATCGAGAAGGAAAAGCCCATGTCGCTGCGCCGCCTCTCCATCCAGTGGAAGATCACCCTGCTCGCCGGCCTGTGCCTGCTGGCCATCGTCGCCCTGCTGGTGGCCACCTCGCTCACCCAGGCCCGGCGCAACGCCGAGCAGGTGTTCCTGGCCAACACCGAGCTGCTCGACCACAGCGCCCGCCTGCGCCTGCAGGCCCACGGCGAAACCCAGGCACTGCGCATCCAGCGCTACTTCATGGACGCCTACCAGTACGGCAACGGTTTCGCCCGCCTGGTGCAGGCGCTCAAGGCCCGGGGCGGCGCCGACCTGCGCAACCAGCTCAACCACGAAGCCCGCGCCGCACTGGCCGGCAACCCCGACCTGATCGGCCTGTACCTGGTGTTCCAGCCCAACGCCCTGGACCAGCGCGATGCCCAGTTCGTCGGCCAGGCCGATGCCGGCAGCAACGACAGCGGGCGCTTCTCGCTGTACTGGTCGCAAAGCAGCCCCGGCGCGCTGGAAACCGAGGCCATGCCCGAGTCGATGCTCGCCGACGCCAGCATTGGCGCCAACGGCTCAGCCTACAACCGCTGGCTGACCTGCCCGCTGGAAACCGCCAAGGCCTGCGTGCTCGACCCGTACTTCGACGAGATCAACGGCCAGAAGGTGCTGATGACCAGCATCGCCCTGCCGCTGCTCGAAGGCGGCAAGGTGGTGGGTGTGATCGGCCTGGACATTGGCCTGGACAACCTGCAGCAGCTGGCCCTGGCCGGGCGCCAGGAACTGTTCGACGGCCAGGGCCAGGTGAGTATCGTCAGCCCGGTCGGGCTGTTGGCCGGCCATAGCCAGGACGCCCGGCAACTGAGCAAGACCGTGGAGCAGGCCTTCGGCAGCGCCGCCAGCGCCTTCGCCGCGCCCCTGCGCGCCGGCCAGCCGGTCGAGCGCCTGGATAACGGCATGATGCGCATCTCGCGCCCCTTCACCCCGATCCCCGGCGCCGCGCCCTGGCAGGTGCTGCTGGAGCTGCCGGAGAGTGTGCTGCAAGCACCGGCGGTAGCCCTCAACCAGCGCTTGGACGATCACAACCAGCGCGCCAACCTGACCAGCCTGCTGATCGGCCTGGGCGCTGCCGTGCTGGGTCTGCTGCTGGTGTGGCTGACCGCCCGCGGCGTGACTCGGCCGATCCTGGCGGTGGCCGCGCGCCTGAAAGACATCGCCAGCGGCGAAGGCGACCTGACCCGGCGCCTGGATTACGCCCGCGACGACGAGCTGGGGCAATTGACCGGCTGGTTCAACCGTTTCCTGGACAAGCTGCAGCCCGTGATCGCCCAGCTCAAAGGCTCGGTGCAGGAGGCCCGTGGCACCGCCGACCAGTCATCGCTGATCGCCAGCCAGACCAGCACCGGCATGCAACAGCAACACCGGGAAATCGAACAGGTGGCCACCGCCGCCAACGAAATGAGCGCCACCGCCCAGGACGTCGCCCATAACGCCGCGCAAGCTGCCCAGGCCGCACGCGGCGCCGACCAGGCCACCCGCGAAGGCCTGGCCCTGGTCGCGGCCACCCGCCAGGCCATCGACCAGCTGGCCGGCGGCATGGATGCAGCCATGAAGCAGGCACGCTCGCTGGAAAGCCGTGGCGAGCAGATCGGCTCGGTGCTCGAGGTAATCCGCGCCATTGCCGAGCAGACCAACCTGCTGGCACTCAATGCCGCGATCGAGGCCGCCCGCGCCGGCGAGGCCGGGCGTGGCTTCGCGGTGGTCGCCGACGAAGTGCGCAGCCTGGCCCAGCGCACCCAGGTCTCGGTGGAGGAAATTCGCCAGGTGATCGAAGGCCTGCAGCAGGGCACCCAGGACGTCGTCGGTGCCATGCACGGTGGCCAGCGCCAGGCCCGCGAGAGCGCCGCGCAGATGGAACAGACCCTGCCCGCCCTGCAACGCATCGACCAGGCGGTAACGGTGATCACCGACATGAACCTGCAGATCGCCTCCGCCGCCGAGCAGCAGAGCGCAGTGGCCGAGGAAGTGAATCGTAATGTCGCGGGGATTCGCGATGTGACCGAATCGCTGGCCGGGCAGGCCGATGAATCGGCACGGATCAGCCAGGCGCTCAACCGGCTGGCCAACCAGCAACAGGGTTTGATGGAGCAGTTCCGCGTCTAGGAACGGCTGTGCACTAGTACTTTGAGGGCCGCTCAGCGGCCCAGACAACGTTTCTCGAGGCTTTCATTTCCTGTTGACGATCTTTTCACTTCACCTGCTCTAGCGTCGCCTCCTTTATGCAGCCGCCAGCCTGATGGCGGCTATCTGGCTCCTGAGGCGCACGTGACCACCCCATCCCCCACCGCAAAAAAAACCATGGACTGGGCAGGCCTCGGCTGGCTCCTGCTGTTTTTCTGGTATTTCTCCGGCGTCACCCAGGCGCTGTTGCTGTTCAGCGGCACCACCGGTTTCGCCGGGTTTCGCGACGCCTTCATCCTCAGCAGCCTGTGGCTGGCGCCGGTACTGTTGCTGCCACGCCTGACCCGCGGGCTTGCGGCCGTCATCGGCCTGGTGTTGTGGGCCAGTTCGCTGGTGGGCCTGAGTTACTTCGCCATCTACCATCAGGAGTTCTCGCAGAGCGTGATCTTCGTGATGTTCGAGTCGAACACCGCCGAGGCCGGCGAGTACTTCAGCCAATACTTCAGTGTTTCGCTGTGCCTGGCGCTGCTGCTGTACACGGCGGTTGCAGTGCTGCTGTGGACCCGCATTCGCCCGGTTACCCTGCCTCTGCGCAGCCGCATCCCCGTGGTGGCCTTGCTGCTGGTGTCGCTGCTGGTCCTGCCGTTCTACAAACAGCTCGTCACCCAGCAACGCACCTTTGCCGAAGCCCGCGAGAAGGTCGAACAGCGCATGGAGCCGGCGGTCCCCTGGCAGTTGGTGGTCGGCTACCGGCAATACCGCCAACAGCTCGACAACATGCAGGAGCTGCTGCAAAAGAACGCCGCCCTGCCGCCGCTGCAGAACCTTGCGGACAGCAACGGCGACACCCCGCGTACCCTGGTGCTGGTGCTGGGCGAGTCCACCACCCGCGAACACATGCACCTTTATGGCTACAACCGCGACACCACGCCGAACCTCGACGCCCTGGCCGCCAGCGACAAGGGCCTGACGGTGTTCCGCAACGTGGTGTCGCCGCGCCCCTACACCATCGAGGTGATGCAGCAGATCCTCACCTTCGGTGACGAACAGCACCCGGACCGTTTCCTGACCGATCCGTCGCTGATCAACCTGATGAAGCAGGCGGGCTACAAGACCTTCTGGATTACCAACCAGCAGACCATGACCAAGCGCAACACCATGCTCACCACCTTCTCCCAGCAGACGGACGAGCAGGTCTACCTGAACAACCAGCGCAACCAGAACGCCAGCCAGTACGACGACGTGGTACTCGACCCGTTCGAAAAAGCGCTGCAGGACCCGACGCAGAAGAAGTTCATCATCATCCACCTGCTCGGCACCCACATGGATTACCGCTACCGCTATCCGGCAGATTACGAGCACTTCAAGGACAATGCCGGCGCCCCGGCGGCGCTGTCGCCGGACAAGCTGCAAACCTACAACTTCTATGACAACGCGGTGCGCTACAACGACTACGTGGTGTCGAGCCTGATCAAACGGTACGCGGCCACCACGCCGAACGGCTTTTTGCTGTACCTCTCCGACCATGGCGAGGATGTCTACAGCTCCGGCCAGCACGATCGCCTGGGGCGCAACGAAGGCGACCCGACCCGACCGATGTACACCATCCCCTTCCTGCTGTGGACCTCGCCAAGCTGGCAGGCCAGCCACCCACGAGACCTGCAGGCGATGGCCTCGCGCCCTTACAGCAGCTCGCACCTGATCCACACCCTGTCCGACCTGGCCGGGCTGAGCTACGACCGCTACGAGCCTGCCAAGAGCCTGGTGAGCACGCAGTTCAGCCCCAGCCCACGCTGGATCGGCAACCCCTATGTGAAGAACGGCCTGCATGAGTTCGATCGGTTACCGACGGACAAGGGGCAAGCCGAACAGAAGACCGTGGACAACCCGCCCGCACGCCCGGACAAGGGCTGAACCTCCCACCTGCCGCGTCCCCATGACAGCCGCTACCCGCAGCACCGGGTAGCGGCTGTCTGCCGTGTGCTGCGTGCGACAAAAGTTCACACGCAGCCCCTTTACTTCGATCAGCGCAATGGCAGAATGCCACGACCCGGAATGGCCCCTGTCGCATCGCTGGTGACCCGTTGCTTGCTCGCGCAGCCGAATGTCCAGAACCGCCGCCGTGATCGCCACAGCCCTACGCCAAGGCACGCATGCCGAGGCAGATCATGCAAGGAA
The DNA here is from genome assembly GCF_049310485.1 of Pseudomonas sp. GZD-209. Taxonomy (NCBI): domain Bacteria; kingdom Pseudomonadati; phylum Pseudomonadota; class Gammaproteobacteria; order Pseudomonadales; family Pseudomonadaceae; genus Pseudomonas; species Pseudomonas sp. GZD-209. The sequence goes on along the minus strand of NZ_JBMOWQ010000026.1, from coordinate 122,587 downwards.
AAGGATTATGAGCACCCTGGATCAGTACACGTTCGCCAACGACAACGACAACATCGTCGTGAAGGAAGGCGCCACGGTGGTCTTCGAAGGCAGCGGCAAGCAAAGCGCCCAGCTCCCTGGCGGCAATTTCGACTTCAGCCGCACGCACGATACCGAACTTGCCTCAGGCCACGTCGATGGCCCGAGCATGCTCGCCCTCTCCGACAACGGCCACGTACTGGCCTGGTCCTCGGAAAACGCCGACTTCAAGGGCATCGTGGTCAACCGCTACAGCGCCACGGGCGAACTGCTGCAGCACACCGAGATCGCCAGCGAAGAAGTCGACGACCCGTCGCTGACCGAACTGCCCAACGGCCAGTTCATCCTGGCCTGGACTTCGGAAAACGACGCCAGCGGCATCTCCACGGTGTACACCCAGCTGTTCAGCGCCGCCGGCAGCAAGCTCGGCAACCCGGTCAAGATCGCCAGCGCGGGCTACGAGCTGGAAGACGCCAAGGTCACCGTGCTCGCCAACAACAAGTACATCGTCACCTGGGGCGAGACCCACGATGGCGACAACTTCCAGGCCCCATCTTTCGCCAACCTCAAGGGCGTGGTGGTCACCAACGGCAAGGCGGCACCCGCGCAGACACTGCTGACTGGCAATGTCGATGAAGGCGAGGCCGATGACGTGGCGATCTTCACCGTGGCCGGCAGCACCAACAACAGCAGCACCCAATGGCTCACCTACACCCTCGAAAAGCCTGAATACGACTCCTTCGGCCAGCTGATCTCGAACAGCACCACGCTGCGCATCACCCAGATCAGCGCCGACGGCAAGCCGCTGGGTACTCCCCAGGACCTGAACCAGGTGACCTCCGCCTACCTCAACGCCACCTACTTCGATGTCATCCAGACCGACTCGGGCTTTCTGGTCAGTTGGGTGGACCAGGGCGGCGTCGGCGGCATGCAGCGCGTCATCTACACCCAGCAGTACGACAAGCAGTTCCAGGCGCAGGGCGCCCGCGGCGAAGTCGTCAGTGCCGAGTCGATCAATGGCGCCAGCGCATTCGCCACCCCCGAGGGCTACGTACTGGCCTGGAACGAATACGCCGTCGGCGGCGCGAAGGTCTACCTGCAACGCTTCAACGCCGATGGCAGCCCGATCGACAACGCGCCGATCCTGGTCGGCCAGGCGGCTGAAAACCAGACGTTGTGGGACGCCCCGGCCATCAGCGTGCGCGGCGATGGCACGCTGCTGGTCAGCTGGGAAGTATCGGCCAACAACGTTAACAGCGACGGCGCCAACAGCGTCCTGCACCTGCAGCAGGTCAACGCCGAAGGCAAGCTGGTCGGCACCATCAACACCGTGATCCACGGCGACGCACAGGACAACACCCTGCATTGGGCCGGCAGCGACGACGTGATCCTGGATGGCGATGCCGGCAATGACACCGCCCAGCTCGACGGCAACCTCGCCGACTTCAGCTTTGCCACCGACGCGGTCGGCAACATCACGGTCAAGGGCCAGCAGACCACCGGCCTGGTGGACATCGAACAGGTCCGCTTCGACGACGCTACCGTCACCGTCGACAGCGGCCGCTTCGCCAACGAGCGCGGCACGGCTATTTCCATGGAGCCGGCTTCCACCACCCTGAGCGATGGCGGCTACGTGATCGTCTGGGAGCAGGACGGCAAGATCCACCGCCAGCAGTACGACCAGCAGCAGGACCTGGTGAAGAACGACCTGCTCGACGGTGTCACTGGCAGCAACCCGATCGTCAGCGCCGGCAAGGACGGCAGCTACCTGATCGGCTGGGCCTCCGGCAGCTACGAGCTGGTGATCCAGGCCTACGACAGCACCGGCCAGCTCGACGGCGCCGCAGTCACCGTGCATACCCAGAACAGCGCCAACCCCATGGTCTACATGGACGGTGCTTCGGTCACCGTGCTGAGCAACGGCACCTGGGTGGTCTCCTGGTCCGAAGAGCTCAGGGACGCTCAAGTCGACCAGAACGGTATCACGCACTACCAGGAAGGCGCCGAGCTGTTCCTGCAACTGGTCGACCCGGTATCGCATGCGCTGATCGGCACGCCACAGAAAGTCGACAAGGGCACCGTCGACAATGCCATCTACGCCAGCGAGCCCAGTGTCAACGCCCTGCCCGGCGGCGGTTTCGTGGTGGTCTGGGAGCGCGAGTACGACGCCACCGACGACGTCGACATCTACATGCAGCGCTACGATGCCAATGGCAACCCCTTGGGCGCCAACGTGCGGGTCAACACCAGCACGGCCGGCGAGCAGATCGGCGGCGACGTCGCGGTGCTCACCGATGGCAGCTACGTGGTGGCCTGGACCAGCATGAAGTTCGACAAGGACGAGAACCCGGTCAGCGGCAACGTGTTCATGCAGCGCTACAGCGCCACCGGCACCAAGCTCGGCGGCGAAACCCCGGTCAATGTCGCAAGCAAGGAGATCCAGGGCGAGCCCGCCATCACCGCGCTGTCCGGCGGCGGCTACGTGATCAGCTGGGCCACCTCCGACGAGGCCGCCCACAGCGGCCCGGCCAACCTGTATGCGCAGGTCTACGACAAGAACGGCGTCAAGGTCGGCAGCCAGATGCTCATCACCAGCGACAGCAGCAACGACCTGTTCCCAGTGGTTGCGGCAACCGCCGACGGCGGCTTCATCGTCACCTGGGAGTCGCTGTCCCACGCGCGTGGCCCCAACGGGCAGAACCTCTCCGGCGACATCTACAGCCAGCGCTTCGATGCCAACGGCAATTCCGCGCAACTGGCCGGCGACCAGGGCGACAACACCCTGACCTGGAGCGGTACCGGCGGCGTCACCCTGCGTGGCGAGGACGGCGACGATCAGTTGCAAGGCGGCAGCGGCAACGACCTGCTCATCGGCGGCGCGGGCAACGACCTGCTCGACGGTGGCGCGGGCGTCGACACCCTGGTCGGCGGCACGGGCGATGACACCTACGTGGTCGACAGCCTCAAGGATGTGATAGTCGAAAACAGCGACGAAGGCACCGACACCGTGCGCGCCTCGCTGAGCTGGACCCTGGGCGCGAACCTGGAAAACCTCAAGCTGACCGGCACGGCCGCGATCAACGGCACCGGCAACGCCGGTGACAATTACCTGCTCGGTAACAGCGGCCGCAACACCCTCAACGGCGGTGCCGGCAACGACACCCTGGATGGCGCCGGCGGCATCGACAGCCTGGTCGGCGGCACGGGTGACGACACCTATGCCGGCGACTTGCTGGTCAAGGGCGTCGGCAAACAGGCAACCTTGGCCCTGGAGGACAGCATCACCGAGCTGGCCAACCAAGGCAACGACACCCTGGTGCTGCGCATGGACGCCAACGCCCTTGCCAACTTCCAGGGCAGCGCTTCGATCACCCTCGGCGCCAACCTGGAAAACCTCGATGCGCACCTGCTGGGCACACTCGGCATCAGCCTCATCGGCAACGCGGGCAACAACGAGATCCGCGGTAACGCCGGCGACAACCTGCTCGACGGCAAGGCCGGCATCGACTCCCTGCGCGGCGGCGACGGCAACGACACCTATGTGCTCGACGATGCCGCTGAACTGCTGCTGCTGAAGGAGTTTGAGAGCGAGGGCAACGACACCCTGCAGATCACCTACCGCAACCTGTCCAAGACCGAGGCCCAGCTGATCGACCTCAACATCGCCTCGCTGGCCAACGTCGAGAACGTGACCGTCACCGGCACCGGCCTGTTCGACATCACCGGCAACGCCGCTGACAACCTGCTGACCGGCAATACCGCGCGCAACGTGCTGCTCGGCGGCGACGGCAACGACACGCTCAACGGCAAGGGCGGCGGCGACCAGCTGGAAGGTGGCGACGGCGATGACACCTACTACGTCTACAGCGACAAGGACGTGGTGGTGGAAAACCTCGGGGCCGGCACCGACACCGTGCGCGTGGTGTCCTACGCCAAGAACAGCTACCTGCTGGCGGACAACATCGAGAACGCCATCGTCGACTCCACTGCGGCCATCAACCTGACCGGCAACGGGCTGGCCAACACCCTCATCGGCAACGCCGCGGCCAACATCCTCGATGGCGGCCTCGGTGCCGACACCCTCCAGGGTGGCAAAGGCAACGACACCTACATCGTCGATGACGCCAACGACGAGGTGGTCGAGCTGGCCAACGAAGGCATCGACACCGTCAAGTCTTCCGTCGACCACAGCCTGGACGACAACGTCGAGAACCTGATTCTGCTCGCCGGCGCCACCAGCGGCACGGGCAATACCCTGCGCAACAGCATCACCGGGAACGCGGCCGACAATGTCCTGGATGGCGGCAAGGAGGTGGACACCCTGGCCGGCGGTGCGGGCAATGACCGCTACATCGTCGACCTGCTGAGCAAAGGGCTGGGCACCAAGGCCACCGTGGCCCTGGAGGACACTGTCATCGAGCTGGCCAACCAGGGCACCGACACCCTCGAACTGCGCATGGGCGCCAATGACATCGCCAGCTTCAAGGGCAGCGCCTCGATCACCCTCGGCGCCAACCTGGAGAACCTCGATGCGAGCAAGCTGGGCGAGCTCGACATCAAGCTCATCGGCAACCTGGCCAACAACGAAATCTGGGGCAGCAACGGCAACAACGAGCTCAACGGCGGCGCCGGCAACGACATCCTGCACGCTGGCGACGGCGGTACCAATGTGCTGATCGGCGGGCTCGGTACCGACATCATGCACGGCGGCACCGGCAAGGACATCTTCAAGTTCAACGCACTGAACGAGATGGGCCTGAATGAAAAGCAGGATGTGATCATCGGCTTCGGCGCCAACGACAAGCTCGACCTGTCGGCGCTCAAGGGCTACAGCTTCGTGGGCCTCGATGCGTTCACCGGTGCCAAGCAACTGCGCTATGCGGTCGAAGGGGGCGACATCGTGGTGTACGGCAACAGCAATGCCGATGGCGCGCCGGACTTCTCCATCAAGCTGCAGGGCATCACGACATTGTCGCCGGATCAACTGACCCTGTAAGGTACACACCCTGCCCGCCCCGGTTCGCCGGGGCGGGCACCTTCAATGCCTGTTGGTGTCGGCTGCCCGCGGTACGCGGTGGGCACTGATGGGCTGCGGCCGCTGTACCGACCCTCTGGAACATCCCGTCCCGGCTTTCAGGCAGAAAACCATGGCATCATCCCCCCGGACCGAACTGGAACAGGCGCTTGCCGCGTGCAAGGCCAGTTTCTTCTCGGTCGGCTTCTTCAGTTTCTTCGTCAACCTGCTCATGCTGGTCCCTTCCTTCTACATGCTGCAGGTCTACGACCGTGCCGTCGGCAGCGCCAGCGAATCGACGCTGCTGATGCTGACGCTGATCATGCTGCTGCTCATGGGCACCCTCGGCGCGCTGGAATGGGTGCGCTCACGGATCATGGTGCGCATCAGCACCCGTCTGGAAACCTTGCTCGGCAACCGCCTGTTCGACGCCAGCTTCCGCCAGGCCCTGGACAGCGGCGGGATGAGCGCCTCGGCCCAGCCGCTGAGCGACCTGAGCAGCCTGCGCCAGTTCCTCACCGGCAATGGCCTGTTCGCCTTCTTCGACACCCCGTGGATTCCGATCTACCTGGCGGTGATGTTCATGTTCCACCCCTGGTATGGCTGGATGGGCGTGCTCTGCGCGGTGATGCTGGGCCTGCTGGCCTGGCTCAACGAATACTTGACCAAGACGCCGCTGTTCAACGCCAACCGCGAGCACATGGCCGCCACCGCGTTCACCAACAAGAGCCTGCGCAATGCCGAGGTCGTGGCGTCGATGGGCATGCTTGGTGACCTGCGCCAGCGCTGGAGTGCACGCACCTACAAAGTGCTCGGCCTGCAGAGCGTGGCCAGCGACCGCGCCGGGGCGATCACCGCCGTGTCGCGCACCTTTCGCCAGATCGTGCAGTCGCTGGTACTGGGCCTGGGCGCCTATCTGACCCTGCAGCACGAAATTTCCTCCGGCCTGATGATCGCAGGCTCCATCCTGCTGGGCCGGGCACTGGCACCGATCGACCAGCTGATTGGCGTGTGGAAGGGCTTCGTTGGCGCCCGCGGGCAGTACGCACGGCTGCACGAACTGCTGGCGAAGATCGCCGCGGAACCTGCACGCATGTCGTTGCCGGCGCCCCAGGGCGCCATCAGCGTGGAAGGCCTGGCGGTGGCCGCACCCGGTAGCCGCAGCCCACTGATCCGCAACCTCAGTTTCAAGGTCCCCGCCGGCGAAACGGTGGGCATCATCGGCCCGAGCGGGGCTGGTAAATCGACCCTGGCCCGCGCCCTGCTGGGCATCTGGCCCGGCATGGCAGGCACGGTGCGCCTGGACGCGGCCGATATCAGCCAATGGCCGCGCGAAGAGCTGGGCCCGCACCTGGGCTACCTGCCCCAGGACATCGAGCTGTTCGAAGGCACCATCAGCGAGAACATTTCACGCTTTGGCCAGGTGGACGCTGCGGCGGTGGTCGCCGCCGCGCGCATGGCCGGGGTGCACGAGATGATCCTGGCCCTGCCCGAGGGCTACGACACGCTGATCGGCGCCAACGGTGGTGGCCTTTCCGGCGGCCAGCGCCAGCGTGTCGGCCTGGCCCGGGCGCTGTACCGCGAACCGCGGCTGGTGGTGCTCGACGAGCCGAACTCCAACCTCGACGAAAGCGGCGAGCTGCAGCTTGCCCAGGCCCTGCACAAGCTCAAGCAGAGCGGTGCCACGGTTTTCGTCATCACTCACCGCTCCGGCGTGCTGGCAGCGGTCGACCGCCTGCTGGTGCTCAACCAGGGTGAACTGGGCCTGTATGGCCCGCGCGACAAGGTGCTCGCCCACCTGCAGAACACGGCGAACGCACCAGCGCAGGCAAACGGTAATCAACCATGAACCTGAACACCCATACCCTGCCTGCAGCGCAGGCAAGCGACGCACCGCTGCCCATCGACGATCGCCCGACCCGACGCATCGGCTACCTGATCGTGCTGGCGACCTTCGGCCTGTTCGGTGGCTGGGCCGCCCTCGCGCCGCTGGACAGCGCCGCGCTGGCGCCCGGCGTGGTCACCGTGAAGAGCTATCGCAAGACCGTGCAGCACCTGGAAGGCGGCATCGTGCGTGAGCTGCGCGTGCGCGATGGCGATCAGGTCAAGGCCGGCGATGTCCTGCTGGTGCTGGACAACACCCAGGCCCGCGCCGAAGCGGAAATGATGCGCAGCCAGCTGATCGCTGCACTGGCACTGGAAGGCCGGCTGATTGCCGAGCGTGACGCCCTTCCCGCCCCCGTCGCCGGCCCGCTCCTCGAAAGCAACGACCCACGGGCACGCGAGGCACAGGAAAGCGAGGCGCGCATCTTCCTGGCCCGGCGTTCCGCTCTGCAAGGGGAAATCGCCCTGCAGGAAAAGACCATCCAGCAGATCCGCGTGCAGATCGGCGGCAACCGGGCGATACGTGCCGAGAAAGAGCGCCTGATCCCGGGCTACGACAGCGAGATCGCCAGCCTGGACGACCTGCTCAAGCAGGGCTATGTCGACAGCCAGCGCCTGCAGGAACGCCAGCGCGACCTGGGCAACATGAAGGCGCAACTGGCCGAACTGCGGGCCGACTCGGCGCGGGCCGAGCAACAGATTGCCGAGGCGCAACTGAAGATCCTGCAGTTGAACAAGGCATTTGCCAGCGAAGTGGTCGAGCAGTTGGGTGAAACCCGCACGCGCATCTACGACCTGCGTGAACGCCTGGCCGCCGTGCAGGACCGCGACAAGCGCACCGAGGTGCGGGCGCCGGAAGCAGGGATGGTGATGGGCCTGAGCGTGCACACCCTGGGCGGTGTGATCAGCCCCGGCACCCCGCTGATGGACATCGTGCCGGCCAACGAAGAACTGATCGTCGAAGCGCAGATCTCACCCGTGGACATCGATCGCATCGGGGTCGGCACACTGGCCAATATCCGCTTCAGCGCCTTCAAGAGCAGCACCACCCCGGTGATCGAGGGCCAGTTGGTTCAGGTGTCGGCCGACCGCCTGGTCAACAAGGATACCGGCACTGCCTACTACCTTGGGCGGGTCGCCCTCACCGACAACGGCCGCCAGGCCCTCGGCCAGCTGTCGCTGCTGCCGGGCATGCCGGCCGAAGTGTTGATCAACACCGGCGCGCGCACCCTGCTCCAGTATCTGCTGCAGCCGGCCAGCAACGCCTTCGCCCGCTCGCTGATCGAGGATTGAGATGAAGTACCTGATCCTCCTCTGCCTGAGCCTGCCGAGTGCGGCCCTGGCTGCAGACGCCACCGACCTGTGGCAATTGCAGCAGGAAGCCGCCAGCGCCGACCCACGGGTGCTACGCGCCAACGCGGTGGTGCGCAGCGGCGAAGGCCGCGAGCGCGAAGCCCTTGGCCAGATGCTGCCGCAGGTCAGTGCCAGCGGCAGCTTCAACCGCAGCCGACGCGACGATGACCTGAGCCGTACGGAATACAACGGCAGGCGGATGGCCATGGCCCTCAGCCAGGTGATCTACGACCCACAGGTATGGCGCAGCTACCAGAAATTCCAGCAGCTTGCCCGTCAGCGCAGTTTCGAGGCGCAGGATACCCGTATCCAGGCCACCATCGACCTGGCCGAGCGCTACTTCGCCGTGCTGGCTGCCGAGGATGAGCTGGCACTGGTCCGTGCCGAGCTCAAGGCCACCGAGGACAACAGCAAACAGCTGGACGCGCTGTATGCCCATCGCATGGCGACCCGCCAGGACACCCAGAGCATGCATGCCCGGGTCGACAACCTGCTTGCCGATCAGATCGAGGCGGTGAACCGGGTGGCCGTGGCCCGCGAAGCGATTTCCGAACTGGTGGGGCGTGACGTGCAGGAGCCGTTCAAGCGCATCGCCGAGAACCCGAGCTTCAGCTTGCCGCCACAATCGCGGGAGTACTGGGAGCAAAGTGCGCTGCGCGACAACCCGGGCATCCAGGCACGCGAGCGCAGCGTCGATGCCGCACAGGCCGCAGTCGCCGAGGCCAAGGCCGGGCATCTGCCGCGCCTGGGGCTGAACCTGACCGCGCTGCGCAGTGACATCGGCTATGAGGGCACGCTGACGCCCCGCTCAGACAACTACGTCGCGTCGCTCGACCTGCAGGTCCCCCTGTACAGCGGCGGCTCCACCAGCGCCCGGGTGGCCAGTGGCGAAGGCGATCGCGATGCGGCCGAGCAGGAGCTTGAAGCGTTGCGCCGGGAAGTCAGGCGCGAGACGGGCACTGCCTACCTCACCATGAATGCCGAACTGGAACGCATCAAGGCTTCACGCAACGCCGTGCAGTCAGCAGCGCTGGCGACCGAGTCGTCCAGAAAAGGGGTGACCTACGGCGTGAGTACCAGCACCGATGTGCTGTACAACATTCGCGAGGAGTACCGTGCCCGTCGCGACCACTTGCAGGCCCAGTATCGCTTCATCACCAGCCTGCTGACCCTGCACCGCTGGCGGGGCCAGTTGACCGACAGCGACATCCGCCGCGCCAACGACTGGCTGGTTGAGCCGTGAATCCCTGGCCGGCATGGGGCGAACAGCTGCCCCTGCCGGCCGCGCCCCGCCGACGAATTGCGCAAACGAAAAAGCCCGCCATGAAGGCGGGCTTTTCGTACTGCAATATGGTGGGTCGTGTAGGATTCGAACCTACGACCAATTGGTTAAAAGCCAACTGCTCTACCAACTGAGCTAACGACCCGTTGGATGGCGCGTATATTACTGATTTCTCAGGAGAAATCAACACCCCATCCGCATTTTTTTAAAAATAACGGGTCGGGTCCGCTACACCGGCTGCACGGAAGCCATCGGCACGCAGGCGGCAGCTGTCGCACTTGCCACAGGCGCGCCCAGCGTCATCGGCCTGATAGCAGGACACGGTCAGGCTGTAGTCGACACCGCGAGCGATACCGGCCTGGACAATCTGCGCCTTGCTCAGGTTCTGCAGCGGCGCCTGGATGCGGAAGCCCTGCCCTTCGACCCCGGCCTTGGTGGCCAGGTTGGCCATGCGCTCGAAGGCCTCGACGAACTCGGGGCGGCAGTCCGGGTAACCGGAATAGTCCACCGCATTGACACCAATGAAGATGTCGCGCGCCTCAAGCACTTCGGCCCAGCCGAGCGCCAGCGAGAGGAACACGGTGTTGCGCGCCGGCACGTAGGTTACCGGGATGCCTTCGCTTGGCGCTTCCGGCACGTCGATGCTGCTGTCGGTCAGGGCCGAGCCGCCGATGCCGTTCAGGTTCAGGCCAATCACCTTGTGCTCGACCACGCCCAGGTCACGGGCGACCCGCGCCGCGGCTTCGAGCTCGGCACGATGGCGCTGGCCATAGTCGAAGCTCATGGTGTAGCAGGCGTAGCCTTCAGCCTTGGCCATGGCTACCACGGTGGCCGAATCGAGGCCACCAGAGAGCAGGATTACCGCGCGTTTTTCAGTCATGTCTTTTCTCTCAGCGTCCAGGTTCGTCGTTCCACAGCAGCTTGTGCAACTGCAACTGGAAACGCACGGGCAGGTTGTCGGCGACGATCCAGTCAGCCAGGTCGGAGGCTTTCACCTGATGGTGGCTGGGCGAGAACAGCACTTCGCCAGCACGCTCGGCCAGGTTGTACTGGATCAGCTTGGAGACAGCCCAGTCGTAGTCTTCGCGCGAGCAGATAACGAACTTGACCTGATCGTTGCGGGTCAGCAGCTCGATGTTCTCGTAGCGGTTACGGTGCGACTCTTCGGAGCCTGGCGTCTTCAGATCGACCACGCGGCTGACCCGGGTATCGACGCCGCTGATATCGAGAGCGCCGCTGGTTTCCAGCGAAACCTCGTAACCGGCATCGCACAGGCTGCGCAGCAGCGGCAGCGCATTAGGCTGGGCCAAAGGCTCGCCGCCGGTAACACAGACATAGCGCGGCTTGAAGCCGGCTACCTGCTCGAGAATCGAATCGAGGCTACGCAGAGTGCCGCCGCTGAAGGCATAGGCACTGTCGCAGTATTGGCAGCGCAGGGGGCAACCGGTCAGGCGCACGAATACCGTGGGCAGCCCAGCCGTTCGCGTTTCACCCTGCAACGAGTAAAAGACTTCGGTGATGCGTAATGTATCTTGCATGATCGCCACGGGCGTGACAGCTAAACAGGCTGTCCGCCTCCGTCAGGCACTGTCGCGGACTCGACATGGCGTTATCCGCAGCAGCGTGTTTACGAAAAAAGGGCAATGATTCTAACGAAAAAACCCGCGACAGGCGCGGGTTTCTTCATGAAGCATTGACTCAGAGCTTTTGCAGGTCACGCTCGGCCAGTTTGGCGGCGGTGGTTTTAGGGTAGTCAGTGACCACCTTCTGCAAAATGCCCTTGACCTTGTCGGTGTGGCCCAGGCGGCGCTCGACGTCGGCCAGCTTGTAGAGCGAATCCGGCACCTTGTTGTGCTGCGGATACAGCTGGCTGACCTTGGCAAAGGCCTGGCTGGCACCCTGCAGGTCGCCTTTGGCGAGGTTCACTTCACCCAGCCAGTATTGCGCGTTACCGGCGTACTGGCTGTTGGGGTACTTGCGCAGGAAGGCGTTGAAGGCCTGGCTGGCCTTGTCGAAGTCCTTCTGCTTGATCAGGTCGAAAGCGGCGTCGTAATAGAGCTTTTCTTTCGCCGGATCACCCGGCTCGCTGCTGGCGGCCGGTGGCTGCGCGGCGCTGGCGCCGGCGGCGGCACCCGTGGCTGCGTTGTTCGCACCACCGGTGGAGGAATTATCGGGAGTCGCGGCAGGTGCCGTTCCGCTGCCAATGCGGCGGTCCAGTTCCTGATAGCGCTCAAGGTTTTCCTGCTTCATGCGCGACACATCGTTCTGCAGCTCTTCGATGATGCCTTGCTGGCGGGAAATCTGGTCCTGCATCTGCTGCAGCTGCATGAACAGCTGGCCGTTTGCAGAAGCAGGGGCCGAAGCCCCTGCTCCGGCATAGGCGCCGCTCGTGCCATAACCCGCGGGTGGCAAACCACCTGCGTTGTCATCTACTACGGGAACCGCAGCCCACGCCGAAAGGGGCAGGCTGAGTGCGAGGACGGTTACTACACGGCGGCACATACGCATAGGAACTTACTTACGCAGTTCTACGCGACGGTTCTGAGCCCAGGACTGCTCGTCGTTGCCGGTGGCAACTGGACGCTCTTCGCCGTAGGAGACCAGTTCCAGCTGAGCAGGGGAAACGCCCTGCAGAACCAGGTAGCGCTGAACGGCCTTGGCACGACGCTCACCCAGAGCCATGTTGTACTCGCGGGTGCCGCGCTCGTCGGTGTTGCCTTCCAGGACAACGCGGTTGCCGTTGGACTTCAGGTCCTTGGCGTGAACGTCCAGAGCGCGCATGGCTTCTGGCTTCAGGTCCGAGCTGTCGTATTCGAAGTAGAAGGTGGTGATTGCGCGCAGGGCGGCTTCTTCGCTCAGGGAGCCGTCAACAGCGCCAGTGTTGGCACCGTAGCCAGCGTTCGGATCAACAGCGCCTTCACCAGCGTTGTCGCCGCCTTTCGAGGAGCAACCTACAGCTACGGCCATGGCCAGAGCCAGCGCAGCGAATTTACCAAACTTCAGCATTTCCATCTTGAAACTCCTAATGAAACCCCAATGTGTTAAGCAAAACGTGTTACGCCGCAATCAGTTCAGGTAAGGGGACCAGGACGGTTCTCTGACTTCGCCTTGAGCGGTAGGAAGTGGGAGCCTCACGCGGCCGTTAAGCGACACGAGCATCAAGACTCCCCGGCCCTGCTGGCGGGTGGCGTAGATTAGCATGGTGCCGTTTGGCGCAACAGTGGGAGACTCATCAAGACTGGTCTCGGTGAGAATCTTTACACTTCCGCGTTGCAGATCCTGGGCAGCCACTTTGAAGTTGGTGAAACCTTGTTGGCGATGGATCATCACCAGGGTCTTTTCATCCGCCGACAGTTTCGGGTTGGCGTTGTAGTTGCCCACGAAAGTTACCCGCTCGGCACCACCGCCACTAACCGACTGTTTGTAGATCTGCGGCTTGCCGCCACGGTCGGAAGTGAAGTAAAGGGTGTTGCCATCCTTGCCCCAGAACGGCTCGGTATTGATACCGGGGCCGGCGGTGACACGGCTGATCTGACGCGAGGCGACGTTCATCACATAAATGTCCGGGTTACCGTCCTTCGACAACACGAACGCCAGGCGAGTACCGTCGGGCGACCAGGCTGGAGCGCCGTTCAGGCCTTCGAAGTTGGTGACCTGCTCACGGCGGCCGGTATCGATGTGCTGGACGAAGATGCGCGGACGCTTCTGCTCGAACGACACGTAGGCGATGCGCTTGCCATCCGGGGCGAAGCGCGGCGACAGGATCGGCTCGCGCGACTGCAGCAGGGTCACCGCGCGGGCGCCGTCGTAGTCCGAACGCTGCAGGGTGTAACGGGTGTTGTTGGTCGAGAAACGCTCGGCGGTCACGTACAGCATGCGAGTGGAGAACGCACCCTTGATGCCGGTGAGCTTCTCGAACGACTGGTCGGCGATGTAGTGGGACATGTCACGCAGCTGATCGACACCACCCGCGACGCTACCGGTCAGCACTTGCTGCTCGGTGGCGACGTTGAACAGCGCATAGCTGACCTGCAGGCGGCCACCGGCAGGCACGATGCTGCCGACCATGACGTACTGCGCGCCCAGTGCTTTCCAGTCACGGAAGATGACTTCGCTGGCCTGGGTAGGCTGGCTGATCATGTTCTGCTTCGGAATCGGCGAATAGTAGCCGGAGTTGCGCAGGTCATTGCCAATGATATCGGCCATGTCCTCGGGCAGCACGCTGCCGCCCTGCACGCCGAAGGGCACTACTGCAATTGGGGTTGCCCGGTCGCTGCCGCTGGTGACCAGGATGTTCTTTTCCTCCGCCATGGCCATGCCTGCCACGCAGCAGAGCAAGACCAGGAGTCCTCTCAGACGTTTAATCACAACGCTAGATCCTCAGGTGTAAATGTCATCTTGAATGAACGATACGGATTGAATTCGTTCGGCTTCAAGCCCTGCATCTCGGTCAACCGACCAATGTTCTTCACCGCGGCCACGGCCGAGCTGTCGAACGGGCCGTCGCCGCTGGATTTGGCCACGCTCACGTTGGTGAGGGTACCGTCCGGCAACATGTTGATCTGCAGAACTACCGTCATGCCCTTGCGCGCAGAGGGCGGACGCGCCCAGCCTTCGGCTGCTCGCATACGGATCAGGTCGTCGAAATCACCGGCTACCTGGTCACCCTGCTCATCGGCCAGCGCCTGCTGGCGCTCGGTGGTGTCGGACAGCAGCTCGGCAAGTGCCTGAGCCTTCTTGTCTTCCGCCGATTTGCGGGCCGCTTCCTGTGCTTTTTTCTTCTGGGCGTCTGCAGCGGCCTTTTTCTTGGCCTCTTCAGCTGCCTTTTTCTTCGCCTCCTCGGCCGCCGCTTTCTTCTTGGCGTCCTCGGCTGCTTTTTTCTTCGCGTCTTCGGCGGCTTTCTTCTTCGCCTCTTCCGCTGCCTGTTTCTTGGCCTCTTCTTCGGCCTGCTTCTTCGCCTCTTCTTCAGCCTTCTTCTTGGCGATGTCGGCCTGCTGTTTTTCAGCCGCCTTCTTCGCTTCTTCCGCCTTCTTGGCTTCTGCGGCTTTCTTCTGCTCGGTCGCCTTGGCGGCCTCTTCGGCTTTCTTGGCCTCGGCGGCTTCGCGGGCTTCCTCAGCTTTTTGAGCAGCGTCGGCTTTCTTTTGTTCCGCAGCCTTCACGGCTTCCTGCTCGACCTTCTTCTGCTCCAGCTGCTCGACCTCGGTCTGACGCGACGCGGTCTTCTTCGCTTCCCCGGCAATCTTCTGATTGGTCTGGGTGGTCGCCTGGCTCTTGGACTTGAGCTGGTAGAGCGTGGCCTGGACGATCGGCTTGGAAGGTGGCAGCTCAGGCGTCATGGCAAAACTGACGAACAGCATGCCGAACACCAGCACATGCAGGCCGATGGCCCAGACACTGGGCCAGAAGTAGCTTTCCGAGGCGGATGGCTCTCGCTGCTGCATCAGGGCGCCTCGGTAATCAGGCCAACGTTACCGACACCGGCCTTCTGCAACCCGCCCATGGCACCCATGACCGCGCCGTAGTCGACGGACTTGTCGCCACGAATGAAGACCTGGGTCTGCTTGCCCTGGTCGCGACCGGCGGCAATGATCTTGGTCACCGCGCTGGTCATTTCCGGCAAGGTCATGGCCTTGTCCATCTGCTTGTCGGTGTCGACTTCGCTGCCGAGGTTCCAGAAGTAAGTCTTGTCGGCCTTGATCGAGATGGTCAGGATCTGGACATTGTTGTCCTGCGGCAGGGCCTCGCTGGACACCTTGGGCAGGTCTACTTTCACGCCCTGGTTGAGCATGGGGGCGGTCACCATGAAGATGACCAGCAGCACCAGCATCACGTCGATGTAGGGCACCACGTTCATCTCGGCGACCGGCTTGCGTTTGTGGCGAACTCGGGCCATGGGTTTCTACCTGATCACTCTTCGCTGGTGTGTACTTTGCGGTGCAGGATCGCCTGGAACTCATCGGCGAAGGTGTAGTAACGACCAATCAGTACTTCACTGCGTGCGGCAAAGCGGTTGTAGGCGATGACCGCCGGGATCGCGGCGAACAGGCCGATCGCGGTGGCAATCAGGGCCTCGGCGATACCGGGGGCCACGGTGGCGAGGGTCGCCTGCTGGGCGCTGGCCAGGCCGCGGAACGAGTTCATGATGCCCCAGACGGTACCGAACAGGCCGATGTACGGGCTGGTGGAGCCGACGGTGGCCAGGAACGGCAAGCTCTGCTCGAGCTTCTCTTCTTCACGGGAGATGGCAACGCGCATCGCACGGCCAACGCCTTCCATCACGGCGTCCGGGTCGACACCCGGCTGCTGGCGCAGGCGCGAGAATTCCTTGAAGCCGGCACGGAATACCTGCTCGACGCCCGAGTCCGGGTCCGGGTTGCTGCCGGCCTGGCGGTACAGCTTGGACAGGTCGATACCCGACCAGAAGCGCTCCTCGAAGGCATCCAGGGCACGACGACCGGCACGCAGCATGGTGCTGCGCTGGAAGATCATGACCCAGGACATGACCGAAGCGGCCACCAGGGTGAGCATTACCAGCTGAACCACGACGCTGGCATTGGCGACCAGGCTCCACATGGAGGTATGGTCGACGACGTTTGCTTCCACGCTTATTCTCCTGCGTTGGATTGAGTACCCGTACCGTCCGCCAGGAACGCATCGCGCAGTTCTGGGGGAATGGCCCGGGGCTTGAAAGTGTCGGCACGCACGGCGGCCACAAGGAACTGCCCCTCACAGAGCAGCACTTCATCCTTTATTCGCCATACCTGCTGCACGAAGCGCAGGCTGGCGCGATTCAATTCAAGCACTTGCGCGGTTACCCGCAATTCGTCGTCCAGCCGCGCCGGCGCGTGGTAGCGCGCTTCGCTGGAGTGCACGACGAACAGAAGATTGTCACCCGCCAGTTGCGCCTGGGAAAAGCCCAGGTGACGCAGGCGCTCGGTACGCGCTCGCTCCATGAACTTGAGGTAATTGACGTAATACACCACCCCACCCGCGTCGGTATCCTCGTAGTAGACGCGACAGCGGTGTGCGAACGGTTCCAGCCCATTTTGCGCGCGCATACTCTAGTGCTTACTCCTGAACTTGCCAATCCGCCCAGGCAACTGTTTTTGCCGGGTTAATGTCGTATTGCCAGCGTTTGGTGGGCATGCCTGCGGTAGGACCACGAAATCGCCGGTTCGATCTGTCATTCGTCGTCCTGCGCGGAATATTCCCCGCCTTCACAGAAACGCCCGGGAATGTTCAGGCCGAAATGCAGGTAGGCGTGGCGAGTCACCACGCGGCCTCGCGGAGTGCGCATGATATAGCCTTGCTGGATGAGGTACGGCTCCAGCACGTCTTCGATGGTATGGCGCTCTTCGCTGATCGCCGCGGCCAGGTTGTCCACGCCCACCGGGCCACCGTCGAACTTCTCGATCATGGTCAGCAGCAGGCGTCGGTCGGAATGGTCGAAACCACGCTCGTCGACGTCCAGCAGGTTGAGCGCCATGTCCGCCACGGCCTTGGTGATTTCACCCTTGCCGCGCACCTCGGCGTAGTCACGCACGCGGCGCAACAGGCGGTTGGCAATACGCGGGGTACCGCGCGCACGGCGGGCGATCTCGAACGCACCGGTATCCTCGATCGACAACCCGAGAATGCCGGCCGAACGGCTGACGATGGTCGCCAGGTCCCGATCGCTGTAGAACTCCAGGCGCTGGACGATACCGAAACGGTCACGCAGGGGGTTGGTCAGCATGCCAGCGCGGGTGGTGGCGCCGACCAGGGTGAAGGGTGGCAGATCGAGCTTGATCGAGCGCGCAGCCGGCCCCTCTCCGATCATGATGTCCAACTGGAAGTCTTCCATTGCTGGATACAGCACTTCCTCGACCACCGGCGACAAGCGGTGAATTTCGTCGATGAACAGCACATCGTGCGGTTCCAGATTGGTGAGCATCGCCGCCAGGTCGCCCGGGCGCTCAAGGATCGGCCCCGAGGTGCTCTTCACCGAAACGCCCATTTCGTGGGCGATGATATTGGCCAGCGTGGTCTTGCCCAGGCCTGGCGGGCCGAAGATCAGGGTATGGTCGAGGGACTCGTTGCGACCGCGCGCAGCCTGGATGAACAGCGCCATCTGCTCGCGCACCACCGGCTGGCCGATGTATTCCTCCAGGCGCAGCGGACGGATTGCGCGGTCCTGGACCTCTTCACGGTCACGTCCGGAGGCGGCAATCAGGCGGTCGGTCTCGATCACTTGGTAATCATCCCTTTGAGGCTGCGACGGATCAGTTCTTCACTGCTGAGGTTGGCCTTGCCTTCGATGGCGGAAATGGCCTTGCTGGCCTCCTGCGGCTTGTAGCCCAGCGACACCAGCGCACTGACCGCGTCCGCCTCGGAGGTGTTGACGCTGGCCACAGGTAGCGGGCCATCGGACACCAGGGCGAACATCGCCGGCGAGGTTTCCCAGGCCTTGAAGCGGTCCTTGAGCTCGACCAGCAGGCGCTCGGCGGTCTTCTTGCCGACGCCCGGCACGCGCACCAGCACGGCGGCGTCCTGTGCCTGCACACAGCGCACCAGATCGTCGACTTCAAGCCCGGACATCAACGCCAGCGCCAGCTTCGGGCCAACGCCATTGAGCCGGATCAGCTCACGGAACAGTTCACGCTCGCGCTTTTCAGCGAAGCCATACAGCAGGTGGGCATCTTCACGCACCACCTGGTGGGTATGCAGGGTCACGACCTCCCCCACCTTTGGCAGGCGATAAAGGGTGGTCATCGGCACTTCGAGCTCGTAGCCCAGGCCATTGACGTCGACAATCAGGTGCGGCGGCTGTTTTTCCGCCAGGGTGCCGCGCAAACGTCCAATCACGTTCCGATCCTTTCTCTGGGGCGCCGGTCAGAAACCGCACAACCCTATCAGCAAATGCTTAGGGCGAACGGGTCACCCGGACAAAATATGTATCAGCGCATGAAGCGGTTACAGACGCAAGCGCCCGCCGCGCCGCCGCGCCGTGGTCAAACCATGGGGAATCAGGCTGGACCGGGTATGGGCATGGCACAGGGCGATGGCCAGCGCATCGGAGGCGTCGACTTGCGGCTTTTGGGTGAGCTTGAGCAGGTGCATGACCATCAACATCACCTGGTCCTTGTTGGCCCCACCGGTGCCCGCTACCGCCTGTTTGACCTGGCTGGCGGTATATTCGGCGATCTCCAGGCCCGCTTCTGCGGCGGCAACGATCGCGGCACCGCGCGCCTGCCCCAGCTTGAGTGCCGAATCGGCATTGCGCGCCATGAACACCCGCTCGATACCCATGGTCACCGGGCCGTGCTGGCGAATGATCTCGCTGACGCCGCGAAAGACGACGAGCAGCCGATCGTGCAGCTCGCCATCACCGGTGCGAATACAGCCCGAGGCGACGTACTCGCAGCCGCGCGCAGTCTGCCGGACCACACCGAAGCCGGTGATGCGCGAACCGGGGTCGATACCAAGAATCAGAGTCATAACGCCTACAGATATTTACGAATTTGCCGGCCCTAGCGCGGGACAAGCCCGCTCCCACAGCGCGCATGCAAAAGCCGCGTGGGAGCGGGCTTGCCCCGCGATAGCGCCTGTCGCCGAAACTATCAGCCCAGTGCTTCCATGATCTCGTCGGAGATCTGTGCATTGGAGTAGACGTTCTGCACGTCGTCCAGGTCCTCGAGCATGTCGATCAGCTTCAGCACCTTCTCGGCGCCCTCCTGATCAAGCTCGGCACTGGTGGTCGGCTGCATCACGATCTCGGCATCCGACGCCTTGAAGCCCGCCTCTTCCAGCGCATTACGTACCGCGTAGAAGCTGTTGAACGAGGTGAACACATCGAAGGAGCCGTCGTCGTTGACCACCACGTCGTCGGCATCGGCCTCCATCGCGGCTTCCATCAGCGCATCTTCGTCAACGGCCAGTTCTGCGGCGAAGCTGATCTGCCCCTTGCGCTCGAACAGGTAGGCCACCGAACCGTCGGTGCCCAGGTTGCCACCGCACTTGGTGAAGGCATGGCGCACGGCCGCGGCGGTCCGGTTGCGGTTGTCGGTCATGGCTTCGACCATGATCGCCACGCCACCCGGGCCGTAACCTTCATAGCTGAGCTCTTCGACGTTGTCGCTTTCATTGGTGCCGGCACCCCGGGCCACGGCGCGATCGATGATATCGCGGCTCATGTTGGCACCCAGGGCCTTGTCCAGCGCCAGGCGCAGACGCGGGTTGGAAGCCGGATCACCACCGCCTTGCTTGGCGGCGACGGTCAGCTCGCGGATCCACTTGGTGAAGATCTTGCCTCTCTTGGCATCCTGGCGCTCTTTGCGGTGCTTGATGTTCGCCCACTTGGAATGACCAGCCATAACGACTCCAAATCCTTGAAACAGAAACAGGTTCCGCCCCGAAGGGCGGAACGCGTGGAATACGTGGGCGCAGCGCTACCGATGCGCCCGAGGTCGTACTTACTCGACCTTGGTCTGCTCGCGCAGACGGATGTGCAGCTCGCGCAGGGCCTTGGCGTCGACCAGGCCAGGGGCCTGGGTCATCACGCACGCGGCGCTCTGGGTTTTCGGGAAGGCGATCACTTCACGGATCGACTGGGCGCCGGTCATCAGCATGACCAGACGGTCCAGACCGAAGGCCAGGCCACCGTGAGGCGGCGCACCGAATTTCAGGGCGTCGAGCAGGAAGCCGAACTTCTCTTCCTGTTCCGCCGCCTCGATACCCAGCAGACGGAAGACCGCCTGTTGCATTTCTTTGCGGTGGATACGGATCGAGCCGCCACCCAGTTCGGTGCCGTTGAGCACCATGTCGTAAGCACGGGACAGTGCGGTGGCCGGGTTGGCCTCCAGCTCTTCCGGCGAGCATTTCGGTGCGGTGAACGGGTGGTGCAGTGCGGTGAAGCTGCCGTCTTCGTTCTCTTCGAACATCGGGAAGTCGACGACCCACATTGGGGCCCACTCGCAGGTCAGCAGTTCGAAATCGTGGCCCAGGCGGATACGCAGTGCGCCCAGGGCTTCGCTGACGACTTTGAACTTGTCGGCGCCGAAGAACACGATGTCGCCGTCGACCGCACCCACGCGATCGAGGATGTTGTTGAGGTTGGCCTCGGGGATGTTCTTGACGATCGGCGACTGCAGGCCTTCGACACCCTTGGCGCGCTCGTTGACCTTGATGTAAGCCAGGCCCTTGGCACCGTAGATGCCGACGAACTTGGTGTACTCGTCGATCTTGCTGCGCGGCATGCTCGCGCCGCCTGGCACGCGCAGGGCGGTGACGCGGCATTTAGGGTCGTTTGCCGGGCCGGCGAACACCTTGAAGTCCACGTCCTTCAGCTGGTCGGCAACGTCAACCAGTTCCAGCGGGTTGCGCAGGTCGGGCTTGTCGGAACCGTAGCGACGCATGGCCTCTTCGAAGGTCATGTGCGGGAATTCACCGAACTCCAGATCCAGCACTTCCTTGAACAGCTTGCGGATCATGCTTTCGGTGAGGCCCATGATCTCGGATTCGTCGAGGAAGCTGGTCTCGATGTCGATCTGGGTGAATTCCGGCTGGCGGTCGGCACGCAGGTCTTCGTCACGGAAGCACTTGGCGATCTGGTAGTAGCGGTCGAAGCCCGCAACCATCAGCAGCTGTTTGAACAGCTGCGGCGACTGCGGCAGGGCGAAGAAGCTGCCAGCGTGGGTGCGGCTCGGCACCAGGTAGTCGCGGGCGCCTTCCGGGGTGGCGCGGGTCAGGATCGGCGTCTCGACGTCAAGGAAGCCATTTTCGTCGAGGAAGCGGCGGATGCTGGTGGTGATGCGCGAACGCAGGCGCAGCTTCTCGGCCATCTCCGGGCGACGCAGGTCGATGAAGCGGTAACGCAGACGGGTTTCCTCGCCAACGTCGGAGTATTCGTTCAGCGGGAACGGCGGCGTTTCGGCTTCGTTGAGCACGGTCAGCTGGTAGCCGAGGATTTCGATGGCGCCGGAGGCCATGTTGGCGTTTACCGCGCCGTCCGGACGCTTGCGCACCTTGCCGGTGATCTGCACCACGTATTCGCTGCGCACGCGGTCGGCGGCGGCGAAGGTTTCGGCGCGATCCGGGTCGAATACGACCTGGGCCATGCCTTCGCGGTCACGGATATCGAGGAAGATCACCCCGCCGTGGTCGCGACGACGATGGACCCAGCCGCAAAGGGTGACTTCCTGGCCGTCCAGGCTCTCGTTCAGTTGGCCGCAATAATGGCTGCGCATCATGGTCGTGGTTTCGCTTCTCGTGATTCGTGTATTCGGTGGAGGTCTTCGCCGCCCAAGGGGCTAATACTGCAAGACCCGGTCGGTGCAATTCAACTCAGTCGGCCTTGTCGCCGCCTGCCAGATTCTTTTTTGCCCCGGTCTTGAAATCGGTCTCGTACCAGCCGTTGCCACTCAGGCGAAAGCCGGGGACCGACAGCAGCTTCTTCAATGCCGGGGCCTGACACGCCGGGCAATCGGTCAGCGGCGCGGCACTGATCTTCTGCAACACCTCCATGCGGTGTTCGCAGGATGCACATTGATAGTCGTAAAGGGGCATGGTGTCTCTCGTCAACCACATTGCAGGCTGCCCACGGCAGCAAAGAGCGGGATTATATATGGTTAACCGGAGCAGTGCAGCCCGCCCGGCGATCAGTGTGAATCCGGCGCATCCTGCAGCCATGCCACGCAGATCACCCGGATCAGGCCACTGAAGTTCCTCACCCCGCCATGGCGCAGGTGCACCTCACGATCCACATAGGACAGCACAGCGCTCACCGAACACCGATTGGCCTGGGCAATCCGCTCAAGGATCCGCCAGTAGACCGCCTCCAGGCGCAGGCAGGTTGCAAAACCATTGAGCCGCACCGAACGCGACACCGGCCCAGCCTGCTGCATGTCGAAATCCACCTTGAACGGGTCAATGCGCGGCCGACCACCCCCCTGCCCTTGCCTGCTCCCAGCATTTACCCCTTGCGTAACACCGTACATCGCTTCGCTCCATCGTCACGAATCATCCCCGTCCGTCGCTCCGGACGGGGCCCATGACATCAATGAAGCGCCGACACGCATGCGGATAGCAGCGGCAAAGCCTTCCCTCGAAACCAACAGGGCACCGCACACTCACTGGCGCGGCCCTCCGCCTTCAATGCTTGCGCAAGGGTCAAGCAGCAATTACTTCCCGTCGAGCAAAACCCGCAGCATCCAGGCTGTTTTCTCATGCACCTGCATGCGCTGGGTGAGCAAGTCAGCGGTTGGTTCGTCGCTGACCTTGTCCACCACCGGGAAGATGCTGCGCGCGGTGCGCACCACTGCCTCCTGACCCTGCACCAGTTGCCGGATCATTTCATCAGCAACGGGTACACCCTCTTCCTCCTTGATCGACGAATGGCGCGCATAAAAGGCATAGGAACCCGGCGCGGGAAAACCCAGCGCACGGATGCGTTCGGCAATGGAATCCACCGCCAGTGCCAACTCGTTGTACTGCTCCTCGAACATCAGGTGCAGGGTGCGAAACGACGGCCCGGTGACGTTCCAGTGGAAATTGTGGGTTTTCAGGTACAGCACATAGGTATCCGACAGCAATCGGGACAACCCTTCGACAATGGACTTGCGATCTTCTTCACTGATACCGATATCGATTGCCATGACGTTCCCCTCTCCTTATAGACCTGGTTGATCAGGCGGGCGCCAGTCACTGCGAAACGTGCCTGCGCGACAACCCTACAAACCCTAGCAAGAGATTCCTCGCCACGCCGGCCGCGACCGCCAGCCGGCGCACGCGGTTTGAGATGCCTGCGCCTTTGCTGTTAAATAGGCAGCGTGCCACCCGTGCGGATTGTTATTGCCGGGTGCATAGGCTGGCCTGTCACGTTTTTGCGCTTACACCTCACGCGCACCGTGCAGCCAGCTCATCCTGTGATCGGCCTTATCAATGCGAGCCAAATCAAATGTTCAAGATCGTCCATCTGGTGACGGGCGTGGCTGCCTTGCTGCTATCGCTCATACCCAGCCTCAGAACCGACGCCACACCCCTGCTGCAACAACCCGAGGCCGTATACCTGGCCTTGCTCGGGCTGCTCAACCTGATCCTGGCCCCGGCCCTGCCGCTGTATTACAACGGCATGCGTCAGCAATTGCAGCGCGCGACCAGCATCCTGCTGGTACTGGCCGTAGCCCTGCAGACGCTCACGTTGCTGGCACGCCCGGAACTGGGCAGCCTGCCCGCACTGGCCTGCGCCATCCTCGCCAGCGCCCTGCACCTGGCGGCAGGTTTTGCCCGCACGCCACGCAAAGCCCGCAGCCAGGGCGTAGCGCAAGACGCGGGCCTGCGCGATACCGGTACGGTGAAGTGGTTCAATACCTCAAAGGGCTTCGGCTTCATCTCCCGCGATACCGGTGACGATATCTTCGTGCACTTTCGCGCCATCCGTGGCGAAGGCCACCGTGTCCTGGTCGAAGGCCAGCGCGTGGAGTTCTCGGTGATGCACCGTGACAAGGGCCTGCAGGCCGAAGACGTGGTCGCGGTCTCGCGCCGCTGACCACAGACTCCGCCGTCCTCAATAATGAGGCGGCGGAGCCTCCTCTCCCTCGCTGCCGTACTGGCCGACCATCTCTTCGTAACGCTTGATCAACTCGGCCACCTGCAATTGCAGGCGCTCGATCACCCGCCCCTGTTCGACCACCACGTCATTCAGCGCCTGGATGGTGTCATCCTGGAACGCCTGCCGGGTTTGGAGCTCGACGATCTGCATTTCCAGCGACATGCCTCAGGCCTCCTTGAAGCTTTCACCGAGCAGCGCACGCACGCGCTGGCGAATGCCTTCCACCTGTTCCGGCGCATAGTCGATGGCCGGCACCTTGCCCCACACCGGCGCAGGCCAGGCGGCATCGCCGTGGCGACGGACGATGACATGCATGTGCAACTGGCTGACAACGTTACCGAGCGTGGCAACGTTCATCTTGTCGGCAGCAAAGGCATCCTTCAACGCTTCGGCCAAGGCATTGGTTTCCTGCCAGAGCTGCTGCTGATCAACCTCTTCGAGGTCGAAAAGCTCGCTGATGTCGGCACGACGCGGCACCAGGATGAACCAGGGGTAGTTGGCATCCTTGCTCAACAGCAAGCGGCATAGCGGCAGGTCGCCCAGCACCAGGGAATCCTGCTGCAGGCGCGAATCGAGAGTGAACACGGCGTACCTCCTGAAAAACAATGACGCCCCACAGGGCGAAAACAGGGGCGAAGGATACCCTGCTTCCACTTTTGCCACATCAGTGAGGACATACGCCCAACCGGTACGCGCCCCCGTTTGAGCCGATGACGGTAACACCACGCTACTTTTCGCACCAAAATGATGCCAATCGTCACCGCGGCACCACACTTTCTTCACACAAAACACGCAGGATCAACAGTGTCGGGTAACACCTTGACTTTGAAGGCAACTGTTGACGACAAGCAAGACATTGATCCGTGGCACACCATAAGACAGGCGCCGCCCCGTGTTTACGGTGATTTCCACCATACCGCTTCGGCAACTGTGAAAATTTCATCAAACGTTCGTGATTTTGAGCACGCTTGTTGCATTCGTTTGACGCCAAGTCGGCACGACACCTGCATCGTCGGGTGGACGCGACAAATAACAACAGCGGCATCGGATCCACCAGGGAGTTTTCAGGCCACAACTTTGTGATTACGCACTCTTGATGGCTTGACAACAGCGCTGGCGTTGTACGCCCAACTAAACAGGGCGTGATTTGCGACATGGAAATAACTGTACGCGACACGGCCATAAAGTTATCGAAAGGTTGTTTTTGCCCGTATCGCCAAGAATAGTCAGCGTGATATACATTTTCGCCGACATAAAAAGAAAGAGCTGCCCCTATAACTAAAAAACCTGGGCGCAGCGGTACTCTTCCTAAAAACCAAAGGAGCAAATCACGATGCGCGTGATGAAGTGGAGCATGATCGCCCTGGCAGTAGCAGCAGGGACCTCGCAGTTTGCTGTCGCCTCTTCGCAGGATGAGTCCAAGGGCTTCCTCGAGGACAGCAAGCTCAACGTCAAGACTCGGATGCTGTATTTCAGCCGTGACTTCCGCAACAACGACCGCGCCGCCGACGGCAGCCGTCAGAGCCGCGTTGAAGAAACCGGCCTGGGCTTCCTGGGTACCTACGAGTCCGGCTTCACCCAAGGCACCGTCGGTGTCGGCGTCGACGCCATCGGCATGCTGGGCCTGAAACTGGACAGCGGCAAAGGCCGCGCCGGCACCGGCCTGTTCCCGACCGGCACCGACGGCCGCTCGCAGGATGACTACTCGAAAGGCGGCGGCGCGGTCAAATTCCGCGTATCCGACACCGTGCTGAAGGTCGGCGACCAGTTCACCGCACTGCCGGTCTTCGCCACCGACGACAGCCGCTTGCTGCCAGAGATCGCCCAGGGCGGCCTGATCACCAGCAACGAGATCAAAGGCCTGACCCTGCACGCCGGTCGCTTCACCAGCCTGACCGCGCAAGCCGAGACCAACCGTGACAGCCTGCACCTCAAGGAAGCTGACGTAATCGGCGGTACCTACGCCCTTACCGATACCCTGAGCACCAGCCTGTACTACTCCAACGTTGAAGACTACTGGCGCAAGTACTACGCCAACATCAACTGGGCGCTGCCGATCTCCGACAAGCAAGGCCTGGTGTTCGACTTCAACATCTATGACACCAAGAGCGACGGCGCTGCCCTGGTCAAGGCCTTCGACGGCGACAAACTGGACAACCGTGCATTCAGCCTGTCCGGCGCCTACAACATCGGCGCCCACACCTTCACCCTGGCCTACCAGAAGGTCACCGGTGACGGCGACTACGCCTACGGCGTGGACGGCGGCGGCACCATCTTCCTGGCCAACTCCATTGCCCGTTCCGACTTCAACGCCGAAGACGAAAAATCCTGGCAGGCTCGCTACGACCTGAACTTCGCCGAGTACGGCATTCCAGGCCTGTCGTTCATGACCCGTTATGTCCGCGGTACCGGCGCCAACGTCACTGGCACCAACAACGGCAAGGAATGGGAACGCGACGTAGACATCAAGTACGTGCTGCAGGAAGGCCCGGCTAAAGACCTGAGCTTCCGCGTCCGTCAAGCCACCTACCGCTCCAGCGATGGCGTGTACTACGGTTCGAGCTCGATCGACGAACTGCGCCTGATCGTCGAGTACCCGCTGAGCATCCTGTAAGCCTGTGCTTGCAACGCTTCGCGAATGAAAAGCCCGGCCTAGGCCGGGCTTTTTCATGGCTGACACAACCGCACGACTGCTGCATTCTGTACGCTTTCGTCTCGCCCCCGTACAATGCGGGGTCATTTCACATTCAGGCAATCGACACGGCTCACCATGCGCACCAGTCAATATTTGCTCGCCACCCAAAAAGAAACCCCGGCAGATGCCGTGGTCATCAGCCACCAGCTCATGCTGCGTGCCGGCATGATCCGCAAGCTGGCCTCCGGCCTCTACACCTGGCTGCCGATGGGCCTGCGGGTGATGCGCAAGGTCGAGGCCGTGGTCCGCGAGGAAATGAACGCCGCCGGTGCCCTCGAAGTGCTGATGCCAAGCATCCAGCCCGCCGAGCTGTGGCAGGAATCCGGCCGCTGGGAACAGTACGGCCCAGAGCTGCTGCGCCTGAAGGACCGCCACAACCGCGACTTCTGCGTCGGCCCGACCCACGAGGAGGTGATCACCGACCTCGCGCGCAACGAGCTGTCGAGCTACAAGCAGCTGCCGCTGAACATGTACCAGATCCAGACCAAGTTCCGTGACGAGATCCGTCCGCGCTTCGGCCTGATGCGTGGCCGCGAGTTCATCATGAAGGACGCCTACTCCTTCCATGCCGACCAGGCTTCCCTGCAGGAAACCTACGACCGCATGCACCTGGCCTACAGCAACATCTTTACCCGCCTGGGCCTGGACTTCCGTCCGGTGCAGGCCGACACCGGCTCCATCGGTGGCAGCTACTCCCACGAATTCCACGTGCTCGCCTCTTCCGGTGAAGACGACGTGATCTTCAGCGACAGCTCCGACTACGCCGCCAACATCGAGAAGGCCGAGGCCATCCCACGCGAAACCGTGCGCCCGGCCCCAACCGAAGAACTGCGCCTGGTCGACACCCCAGACGCCAAGACCATTGCGCAACTGGTGGAAAACTTCGGCCTGGCGATCGAGAAGACCGTCAAGACCCTGATCGTGCATGGTGCCGAAGAGGGCAAGCTGATCGCCCTGATCGTCCGTGGCGACCACGAACTCAACGAAATCAAGGCCACCAAGCTGGAACAGGTTGCCGAGCCGCTGGTCATGGCCAGCGAAGCCGAACTGCGCGACGCCATTGGTGCCGGCGCTGGCTCCCTCGGCCCGCTGAACCTGCCGCTGGAATGCATCATCGACCGTTCGGTCGCCCTGATGAGCGACTTCGGCATCGGTGCCAACATCGACGACAAGCACTACTTCGGCGTGAACTGGGAGCGTGACCTGCCGGTTCCACAAGTCGCCGACCTGCGCAACGTCGTCGAAGGCGACCCAAGCCCGGACGGCCAAGGCACCCTGGTCATCAAGCGCGGCATCGAAGTCGGCCACATCTTCCAGCTCGGCACCAAGTACAGCGAGGCACTCAAGTGCCAGGTACTGGGTGAAAACGGCAAGCCGGTGGTGCTGTCGATGGGTTGCTACGGCATCGGCGTATCCCGCGTGGTCGCCGCTGCCATCGAGCAGAGCTACGACGACAAGGGCATCATCTGGAACGACGCCCTGGCACCCTTCCAGATCGCCCTGGTACCGCTGCGCTACGAAACCGACGTGGTACGCGAAGCCACCGACAAGCTGTACGCCGAACTGACCGCCGCCGGTTTCGAAGTACTGCTGGACGACCGCGACAAGAAGACCAGCCCCGGCATCAAGTTCGCCGACATGGAGCTGATCGGTATCCCGCACCGCATCGTCGTCAGCGATCGCGGCCTGGCTGAAGGCAACCTGGAATACAAGCACCGCACCGAGCAAGACGCCCAGGCGTTGCCGCTCAATGAAGTGCTGAGCTTCCTGCAGGCCCGTATCCGCCGCTGATAAACCGTTGCGCGAGTGATCATGTCCAAGCGAAGTACCTACACCCTGGGGGGCGCCGCACTGTGCGGCGCCCTGCTCCTCAGCGGTTGCGCCAACCAGATGCCCCAGCGCAGCGACCATGAAGAGCGCGTCGAGCGCAAGCTGCTCGAACACAGTCTGCAGATCGATGTCGGCGAGCCCAAGGTCATGGAGCTTCCGCAACGGCGCGTGCGCATTCACGAACAGCAGCGCTTCGAGGTCACCGAATTCGAGGTGACCCGCCGATACGACCGCTACACGCCCTACCAGCCTTGGCGGGAGGTCTACGAGATCCCGCTGGGTGCGGTTGCGGTGGTTGCCGGTATCGGCGCCAACGTGGCCAACGTGTTCGCCCTGGGCAACCTGCCCGAGAGCATGACCCACGACTGGCTCAGCTATGGCGTGGCCGGGCTCAACCCCTTCATGAACACGCCGTCCAACGGCCGGGCGCAACAGAACCTGGCCGGCATCAGCGAAGTCGAGAAGGGCAAGCGCGAAGAGTTCACCAGCGTGCCCTGGAACGAGCGCCTGGTCGAGGTCAAGGCCGGCAAGATGACCCACGAGCTGACCACCGACAAGAACGGTGTTCTACGCCTGAACCTGCTCGACAGCCCGTTCTCCGAGCAGAACCTCAAGCACGTAGGCACCCTGCACTTGCAGGTTGTCGACGAGGACAACGGCGTGCGTGGCGATGCCAGCCTGCTGGTAAGCGGCAGCCTGCGTGGCAAGCTGCTGGAAGCACACGAGCTGATCTTCGATGACCTCGAAGACGACGATGTCGGCCAGTGGGTACATCGGGTCAAGCGCCTCTCGGAGCTGGGCCTGGAAGAAGAAGCCAGCGAGCTGGAGCAGAGCCTGATCGAGCTGACTCGCAACGATCCGGAACTGCAGCAGGACTTCCTCAAGACGTTGACCAAGGAAACCGGCCGCCTGGTCGCCGACCCTGGCGCGCAGTGAATAGTTTGACGCAGTAACAGCAAGGGGCGCACATCGCGCCCCTTCTTTATGTGTCTTCGAACAGCTCCAGCTGCTCATGGGCGCCGCGCAGATCACGCAACCTCACCCCTACGCCCAGTAAGCGCACAGGCTTGCCCCCGCGCGCGAACGCCTGGCTGAGCAACTGCCGGTAACTCTCAAGGTCACGCCCTGCCCCTGCCTGCTCCAGGGTGGTTTGGCTGAAGTCATGGAACTTCACCTTGACGAAAGGCTTGTCGGGCCGGTAGCTGCTGTCCATCCGGGCAATACGCTCGTTCAGGCTGGCCAGCAGGTCGGGGAGTTTTTCCAGGCAACTGGCCAGGTCCGGCAGATCATGATCGTAGGTGTTTTCCACGCTGACCGACTGGCGACGGCTGTCATTTTGCACCGCACGCTCATCGATACCCCGCGCCAGCCCCCACAGTCGCTCACCGAAACTACCGAATTCACGGACCAATGCCAGGCGCGACCAATCACGCAAGGATAGGCAGGTATCAATGCCCAGCCGCGACAGCTTGTCCGCCGTGACTTTGCCCACCCCGTGCAGACGAGCGACCGGCAGCGCGGCGACGAACGCCTCCACCTGATCCGGGGTAATCACGAACAGGCCGTTGGGCTTGCGCCAGTCACTGGCAATCTTGGCCAGGAACTTGTTGGGCGCCACCCCGGCAGAAACCGTGATGTGCAACTGCTGCGCGACACGCCTGCGGATATCTTCGGCAATGCGCGTGGCACTGCCGGCAAACCACTGGCTGTCACTGACATCCAGATAAGCCTCGTCCAGCGACAAGGGCTCGATCAGCTCGGTGTAGTCACGGAAGATAGCGTGTATCTCGCGCGACGCTTCACGGTAGGCCTCGAAGCGAGGCTTGACGATCTGCAGATCCGGGCACAGCTTCATGGCATGCCCCGAGGACATCGCCGAGCGCACGCCATAGGCCCGCGCCTCATAATTGCAGGTGGCAATCACCCCACGCTGCCCTGGCTGCCCGCCCACCGCCATGGGGCGCCCCACCAGGCGCGGGTCGTCACGCATCTCGATGGCGGCGTAGAAGCAGTCACAGTCAACATGAATGATCTTGCGCAAGGACATGGACGACAGCCAGTACTGTAAATTCATACAGATATTACCCCAAGCCCCATGAACGGAGACAGGGTGTACACGACAATCGGCCTGGAACCCCCGTCAACACTGGGTCAGCCACCGATCTGGCACGCTAAGAGTCTGAACGGGAAAGGTTTTTTTGATTTAAAACTTGACATCGGGAAGGAATTCCGTAGAATTCGATCTCACAGGCGCGGGATGGAGCAGCCTGGTAGCTCGTCGGGCTCATAACCCGAAGGTCGTCGGTTCAAATCCGGCTCCCGCAACCAGATTAAAGAAAAGGCCACTGTTTCGACAGTGGCCTTTTTTATTGATCCCTGAAAAGCATTTCGGATAAGCCGTAAAGACTATTGAGCATTAAAGCTTGACAGCATTCGGATAATCCGTAGAATGCGCCCCTCTGACGCGGGATGGAGCAGCCTGGTAGCTCGTCGGGCTCATAACCCGAAGGTCGTCGGTTCAAATCCGGCTCCCGCAACCAGATTCTAGAAAGGCCACTGTTTTTACAGTGGCCTTTTTTATTGCCCACGCCCGGGCATTTAAAAAAACTCAAACAAATCAAGTATTTGTGCTTGACAGCCATTCACTAATCGGTAGAATGCGCACCACTGACGCGGGATGGAGCAGCCTGGTAGCTCGTCGGGCTCATAACCCGAAGGTCGTCGGTTCAAATCCGGCTCCCGCAACCATATCGTCAGAACAAGCCCCGCCTATCGAAAGATAGCGCGGGGCTTGTTGCATTCCGGCCCATCGCATTGAGCCACGCAGACCAGGCGCAGTGCGCCCCCCCGCCTCGCCCCGCGGCTAATCCACATAGCTGAATGAACTATCTTTAACTATCCTGAAACAGATTAACTACATGGGCCGGAGTAATATCTGGACACGTTTTTCCAAAGGGATTTTCACTTGGCCGTAGCTCGCTTGCACCTCGCGCTGATCGCACGGGGTAACCCATGACCGCCCCCACCCCCGAAACCCAGGCACCGCTGACTGCGGCCTTGCCTACGGCTGCGCAACGCCTGCCCTGGCTGGAACGCCTGAGCAAGTACCGCCAACCCTTGGGCCTCGCGCTGACCCTGGTGCTGTTCACCATGGGCCTGATTGCCTGCCGGCACCTGCTGAGCGAGCTGGACATCTACGCGCTGCATGACGCCATGCTCAGCGTGCCGTCCAACGCTTTGCTGGGGGCGCTGCTGGCTACTGCAGTCGGCTTCCTGATCCTGCTGGGCTACGAATGGTCGGCCAGCCGGTTCGCGGCGGTGCAGTTGCCGCCGCGAACCCTGGTGCTAGGTGGTTTCAGCGCCTTCGCAATCGGTAATGCCATCGGCCTGTCGATGCTCTCCGGTGGCTCGGTACGTTATCGCCTTTATGCCCGCCAGGGCCTGAGCGCTGCCGAAGTCGCACGCATGACCGTGTTCGCCAGCCTGTCGCTGGGCTGTGCGCTGCCACCGCTGGCGGCCCTGGCCACCCTCAGCGATCTGCCGGCCGCTGCCACTGCACTGCGCCTGCCCGCGCCGCTGCTGGGCGGGATTGCCGTGGCAGTACTGGGCCTGACCGTTGCGTTGGTCATGGGCCTGTACCGTCGCCGCCTGGCAGAGCAACCGCTCAAGGACAGCCTGCTGGTTCAGTTCGGCCGCCGCACCCTGCGCCTGCCAAGCGCTCGCCTGGCGGGCCTGCAACTGCTGATCACCGCGCTGGACGTAGCCGCCGCCGCCACCGTGCTGTACCTGCTGCTGCCGGAAGCGCCACCATTCGGTGCCTTTGTATTGGTCTACCTGCTGGCACTGGCTGCCGGTGTACTGAGCCACGTACCCGGCGGTGTCGGTGTATTCGAGGCAATCCTGCTGGCCGCCTTTGCCAACCAGCTGGGCGCCGCACCACTGGCCGCCGCACTGCTGCTGTACCGACTCATCTACGTTGTGCTGCCGCTGCTTATGGCGTGCGTACTGCTGCTGGCCAATGAAGCGCGCCGCCTGCTGTTCGCCCAACAAGCCATCCGCGCGGCTTCCGGGCTGGCTGCACCGGTACTGGCAATCCTGGTGTTCCTCTCCGGTGTGGTGCTGCTGTTCTCCGGCGCCACCCCCGAGATCGACAGCCGCCTGGAACACATGGGCTTCCTGATTCCGCACCGGCTGATCGATGCGTCGCACTTCGGCGCCAGCCTCATCGGCGTGCTGTGCCTGCTGCTGGCCCAGGGCCTGCGCCGCCGCCTGTCAGCCGCCTGGCTACTGACCACCGTGCTGCTGCTGGCAGGCGCAGTCCTGTCGCTGCTCAAGGGCTTCGATTGGGAAGAGGCCACGCTCATGTGCCTCACCGCTGCCCTGCTGGCACTGTTCCGCCGTTCGTTCTATCGCCCCAGCAGGCTGCTCGAGCTGCCGTTCTCGCCGGTGTACCTGGTGGCCAGCGCCTGCGTGGTCGGTGCGTCGATCTGGCTGCTGCTGTTCGCCTACCAGGACGTACCCTACACCCACAAACTGTGGTGGCAGTTCACCCTTGATGCCGATGCCCCACGCGGCCTGCGCGCAGCCATGGGCAGCGCCGTACTGCTGGTGATCGTCTCCCTGACCTGGCTGCTGCGCACCGCGCGCCCGGTGATCCACCTGCCCACCGAAGACGAACTGCAACGCGCCAACCGCATCCTGCTGGCCTCGGACCAGCCCGACGGTGGCCTGGCGCTGACCGGCGACAAGGCCCTGCTGTTCCATCCCAGCGACAACGCCTTCCTCATGTACGCCCGCCGTGGCCGCAGCCTGGTGGCGTTGTACGACCCGATCGGGCCGGCCCAGGAACGCGCCGAGATGATCTGGCAGTTCCGCGACCTGTGCGACCTGCACCACGCCCGCCCGGTGTTCTACCAGGTGCGCGCGGAGAACCTGCCGTTCTACATGGACATCGGCCTGACCGCGATCAAGCTGGGCGAAGAAGCCCGGGTCGACCTGCGCCGCTTCGACCTCGAAGCCAAGGGCAAGGAAATGAAGGACCTGCGCTACACCTGGAACCGCGGTGGGCGCGACGGCCTGAGCCTTGAGGTGCACGAGCCCGGCCAAGCGCCGCTGGCCGAGCTCAAGGAAATCTCCGACGCCTGGCTCGAAGGCAAGAACGTGCGCGAGAAAGGCTTCTCGCTCGGCCGCTTCAGCCCTGAATACCTGCAGCACTTTCGCATTGCGCTGATTCGTTTTCAGGGCCGCCCGGTGGCCTTTGCCAACCTGCTGGAGACCCACAGCAACGAGCTGGCCAGCCTGGACCTGATGCGCGCCCACCCGGACGCGCCGAAGCTGACCATGGAATTCATGATGGTTGGCCTGATCCTTCACTACAAGAGCCATGACTATGGCCGTTTCAGCCTGGGGATGGTCCCCCTTTCCGGCTTGCAGCCGCGGCGCGGTGCACCCTTGACCCAGCGCCTGGGTTCGATGGTGTTCCAGCGTGGCGAGCAGCTGTACAACTTCCAGGGCCTGCGGCGCTTCAAGGACAAGTTCCAGCCGGACTGGGAACCCCGTTACATGGCCGTGCCGGCCGGGCTCGACCCGCTGGTGGCACTGGCTGATACCGCCGCCCTGATCGCTGGTGGCCTGACTGGATTGGTGAAACGTTGATGATCCGACGCTATTGGCTGTACGTACTGATTCCCCTGCTACTGGCCGCCCTGGCCGGCGCTGCAGCATTCTGGCTGTGGACCCGCCCTGCCCCAGAAGCGCGCCTGGACCACCTGACCCTGGGCGACGGCAGCAGCCTGACCCGAGCCACCCCTGGCGTACATGCCAAGGCCCGGGTAGCCATTGGCGTGCCGCAGGAGCAAGCCCTGAGCGACAAGCAACTGCTGGACCTGAGCCAGGCCGGCGAAGCTCAACTGGTGCAGGTGATCCTGCCACCGGCCGACTGCGGCAAACAGCAGGCGGCCATGAATGAGGCACTGGCGCAGTTGTCCGACAAACCCACCGTGGTCGCCGGCATCGGCCCCGGCGCCGCCCAGGCCTGGCGCTGGCTGGCCACACAGAGCGATGACAAGGCCCGCGCCATCTCGGTGGACTTCACCCTTGAACAACCAGGCTGCCAGGTTGAATTGCCCAAATCCGCCGCCCACGGCCACTGGAACGTGGCCTGGAACGACAACCCGGACGATGCCAGTGCCGCCTTCGTGCGCGACCAGGCCAACGCCGAGACCAGCATTGCCGACTACGACATCCACCTGCCCCAGGTACTCAAGGCCCAGCTCACCCAAGCCCTGGTCGGCCAGGACGGCAACGCCCTGGCGATCCCGGTAGTCGAAGTCCCGGCCGGGCAGACCACGGACACCGTCACCCTGTTCCTCTCGGGCGACGGTGGCTGGCGCGACCTGGACCGCGACGTCGCCGGCGAGATGGCCAAGCTCGGCTTCCCGGTGGTGGGTATCGACACCCTGCGCTACTACTGGCAGCACAAGACGCCGGAGCAAAGCGCCGCCGACCTGTCCGAGCTGATGCAGCACTACCGCCAGAAATGGGGCACCAAACGTTTCGTGCTGACCGGCTACTCGTTCGGCGCCGACGTACTGCCCGCCATCTACAACCGCCTGCCCGAAGAAGACCAGAAGCGCGTCGATGCGGTGATCCTGCTGGCCTTCGCCCGCAGCGGCAGCTTCGAGATCGAGGTCGAGGGCTGGTTGGGCAAGGAAGGCCAGGAAGCCCCTACCGGGCTGGAGATGGCCAAGCTGCCCGCCGCCAAGGTGGTCTGCGTGTATGGTGTCGAGGAAACCGACGAAAGCGGCTGCACCGACAAGACAGCCGTGGGTGAACGCATGAAGCTGCCCGGCGGCCACCACTTCGACGAGAACTACCCGGCACTGGCCAAGCGCCTGATCAACGAGATCGAGACCCGCCAGGGGAAGTCCAGCGTCGCTGAAAAATGATGTGAAAAGGGGCCGCTATGCGGCCCCTAACTGTTTCTAGATCTCGACCTGGGTTCCCAGCTCGATCACCCGGTTCAACGGCAGGTTGAAGAAGCGCAGGTTACCGTTGGCGTTCTTGAGCAGGAATGCGAACAGGTTGCTGCGCCAGCGCGACATCCCCTCCAGTCGCGATGCAATCACCGTCTCGCGGCTGAGGAAATACGTGGTGCGCATCGGGCTGAAATCCAACTGGTCCAGATGGCACAGTTTCAACGCCGCCGGCACGTCAGGCTCATCCATGAAACCAAAGTGCAGCAGCACCCGGAAGAACCCGTCGCCATAGGCCTCCACTTCGAAACGTTCGCTCTCCGGCACCCGCGGCTGGTCCTCGCTGACGACCGTCAACAGCACCACCTGGCTGTGCAGCACCTGGTTGTGCAGCATGTTGTGCAACAGCGCGTGGGGCACGGCGTCCGATCGCGCGGTGAGGAACACCGCTGTGCCCTCGACCCGGTGCGGTGGTTGCACACGGATGCTGGCGATGAACAGCGGCAGCGGCAACGCGCCTTCGTCGATGCGCTCGACCAGGATCTGCTTGCCACGCTTCCAGGTGCTCATCAGCACGAACAGCACGATCCCCGCCAATACCGGGAAAGCACCGCCCTGGACGATCTTCGGCACGTTGGCGGCAAAGAACAGCCCGTCGACGAACAGGAAGCCCACCAGAATCGGCACCGCCAGCACCGGTGGCCACTTCCACAGCAGCAGCATCACCGCCGACACCAGGATGGTGGTCATCAACATGGTGCCGGTCACCGCCACTCCATAGGCCGCAGCCAGGGCGCCGGACGACTCGAAGCCGATCACCAGCAGCACCACGCCGACCATCAGTGTCCAGTTCACCGCACCGATGTAGATCTGACCCTGCTCGTCGCTGGAGGTGTGCTGGATCTGCATGCGTGGGATATAGCCGAGCTGGATGGCCTGGCGGGTCAGGGAAAAGGCACCCGAGATGACCGCCTGCGAGGCGATCACCGTGGCCATGGTAGCCAGGCCCACCAACGGCAGCAGTGCCCAGCTCGGTGCCAGCAGGTAGAAGGGGTTACGGGCGGCTTCGGGGTTCTGCAGCAGCATCGCCCCCTGGCCAAAATAGTTGAGCACCAGCGCCGGCAGCACCAGGATGAACCAGGCACGGGCGATCGGCTTGCGGCCGAAGTGGCCCATGTCGGCATACAGCGCCTCGGCACCGGTCAGCGCCAGCACCACGGCGCCGAGGATCGCCACGCCCATGCCCGGATGAACGATGAAGAAATTCAACGCCCAGCCCGGGTTGAAGGCCTTGAGCACTTCCGGGCTCTGCGAGATGCCATGCACGCCGAGTGCCCCCAGCACCAGGAACCAGGTGACCATGATCGGGCCGAACAGCTTGCCGATCGTCTCGGTGCCGTGCTTCTGCACCAGGAACAGCGCCACCAGCACCACCAGCGAGATGGGCACCACCCAGTGGTCGATGCCGTCGAACGCCAGGCCCATGCCCTCCACCGCCGACAGCACCGACACCGCCGGGGTGATCATGCTGTCGCCATAGAACAGCGAGGCGCCGATCAGGCCGCAGATGACCATCAACGCGCGCAGCTTCGGATGGCTGGCCGTGGCCCGCCGCGCCAGCGCCGTCAGCGCCATGGTGCCGCCCTCGCCCTGGTTGTCGGCGCGCAGGATGAACATCACGTACTTGAACGACACCACCCACAGCAGCGACCAGAGAATCAACGACAGGATGCCCAGCACCCCATCGTGGTTGACCGGTACGCCATAACCGCCGGTGAAGACCTCTTTGAGGGTGTACAGCGGGCTGGTGCCGATATCGCCATAGACCACCCCAACAGCTGCCACGAGCAGGCCCAGCGACCGCGTCGCGTCCTGCTTACCCTCGTGCCCGCCCTCGGCGTGACTGCTTGCCTGAACCATCGACCACTCCCGCAGAAGGCCTGTTAGACCGATTGAATTCACATCAGCGTCGGGGCATCCCGTAGGCCCCCGCGCAACGGCGCGAAGCATAGCGCAGCGTTCGTCGTATTTCTGCTGGTCAAGCGACCTTGCGCTCGCTAGAATTGCGCACTTTTTGATCAGAGGCGCGTAAAACGCCCGCCAGGATCGCCCCCGTTACCGGCCGGGCGACCTGTATTCAATACCGAGGTTAGCCATGTCCACCACTCCCGCCACCCCTAAGGTCGGCTTCGTTTCCCTGGGTTGCCCTAACGAAAGTCAAAATATACATTCGAAACACCCTTGACCTGCATTCAGAACAACCCCCCTAATTCTGCTGGTTCCCAGTTCATTATCACCAACTCGCCACTCAATTCTGCCTTCCCCTCTCGCTGGTTACCGTTGCTGTAGCGAATGCTCAGCGTCTCGAAATGGAATCCGTCAAACACTGCCCGAATATCAGGGTGGTCGTTGATACTGACCATCACCTTCCCCTTACAGCGCCTCATGAAGTCAGCCATCCGCTCGTACTCTTCGAACGGAAAGTCATTCCCATAGCCCGCAGTCTGCCAATACGGTGGGTCCATGTAGTGGAACGTGTGCGCTCGATCGTAGCGCTCGGCGCAGTCGAGCCAGGCTAGGTTTTCGACGTAAGTACCGGCGAGTCGTTGCCAGGCCGCCGAGAGGTTCTCCTCGATGCGCAGCAGGTTGATGGCCGGCCCGGTGGTGGCGGTACCGAACGTCTGCCCGGCGACCTTGCCGCCGAAGGCGTGCTGCTGCAGGTAGAAGAACCGGGCTGCGCGTTGGATGTCCGTGAGCGTCTCGGGGCGGGTCATCTTCTGCCATTCGAAGATCTGTCGGGAGCTGAGCGCCCACTTGAACTGGCGGACGAACTCCTCGAGGTGGTTCTGCACAACACGA
Organism: Pseudomonas sp. GZD-209; assembly: GCF_049310485.1. Lineage (NCBI taxonomy): Bacteria > Pseudomonadati > Pseudomonadota > Gammaproteobacteria > Pseudomonadales > Pseudomonadaceae > Pseudomonas > Pseudomonas sp. GZD-209. The sequence continues at coordinate 84,091 of NZ_JBMOWQ010000026.1, read as the reverse complement.
TAAAGGGTGACTAGGTCACCGTTGAGGTCGTTGAGCACCTCCACCGGTGCCGCTTGAGGACGCATGAAGTACAGCGCGCCGCCGCCAGCGAAGACTTCGACATAGCATTCATGTGGGGGAAAGAGGGGGATCAAGCGGTCGGCCAGACGGCGTTTACCGCCCATCCAGGGGATGATTGGTGCAGACATAAGGTTTACTCAATACTGGATAGATAACCAGTAGAATCATACTAAAACCATCACGACGAACCATGACCACGTCTCCTAGAATTGAGGTTAGGGAGTGAAAAGCTGCACATCGAGCTGGTTCCCCTGTAGCCCCCAGCCCACGCGGGTTATGTAGATTGGGTGAGCCCAGGACTTCCCTTAGCTTTCGGGCTGTTTTATGACCCGGACGATTTTCGAAAACCTTCCGAAAGCGTTCTTTTTTCCGGTACACCCCACGGATTCCGTGGCCTACAGCCGCCCCTCCTAGTTGCTACGTCCCCACTGCACTATGCAACCGCGCCTGCACAACCTGTCATTTTCTTTCACAATGTGAAATGGCCGCTCCCTTGCGAGACCCCGCAGACGGCGCGGCCTGCAGCTTGTATTGCACCCCACCGGCGGTTTTCACTTATTCACGACGAAAAGCGCGTCGGCGGGAGGGGGATAAGTGATTTTCTCGACCGATTTTTTTTGCCGCCGAGATTTTTCCACGCACCGAGACCCGCACCTGGTCGCCCTCCCCCTGTACCGCTGGCCCGTTTTCAACTACTGTATACGCATACAGTACTTGTCACGGGTGCCTCATGCTCGCACAACAAACCAAACGGATAACCCTCCCAGAGTGGTACCACCTGCTCCAGGACATCGATGCGCTGATCCAAGAGCCAACGAAACACCACCGGGATCTGCTGCACCAGGCGTACGCGCTGCGCGATGCCCATGCGGTCGACGCCGGGACACTGGCCGAGATGCTGGAGCTGGCAGACGAAGCATTGGTGTATGCACATGAGTCGGCATCTGCCGAACATTGGTGAAGGTGCAGAGGCTATGCACATGCTCATTACGCCGATGCGGCAACGCGGCATTGACCTTACGCCTCAAGAGCGCCGGCAGGGGCGTGCAGTGAAAGGCGACGTGCGGGTAACTTGTGTGCAGGATGCACGGATGGGCAGAGCGACCAACCTTGCCGAAGGGGCAGCTGGCCCAGGTATGCAGGATCACCCTCTGCCGCCACTGCATGATGCAAGGCTGTCGGGCATGGCCACGCTGGGCTTCGTGCTGAGTGGGTTCGAGGTAATCGACGGATGCGCCTATGCGCAGTCCTGGTGGTGTCGTATGGAATAAAAAACAGGGGCCGAAGCCCCTGTTCCTTTTAGCTACCCCACTTATCAGTGATGTGATAAGCACCAACAAGTAATAAGTAGATCGCCTTCAAACATCGAACGACCCATTCAGGTAGATAACGCTCAACAAACCTCTTCATAGCGTTTGCCTTTATCAGCTTAGAGGTTCCATCCATGGATGATCTCCCGCTGAACCAACCGTTACCATGATCAAAAAAGATGTATTGAGCCCAAATATTCCTGCTCAAAAAACATCAATCTTGATGGTATCTAAGGCGTTAGACCACCGTTAGATCCGGTTGACGACCCCGCCAGGTGCAGATAGCCTCAAATTTCTCACGTTTGAAGATGCACCTTGGCTCAGCGGTTGTGGCGAGAATACCACGACTTTTTCGGTTGTGAAGGTCAGTCACAGAGCCATCAAAGGCCCGCCATGCGCGGGCCTTTCCTTTTTCGGGCGGCCGGCCAGCCAGTGGCCACTATCAAAACCTCGGCAATCACCGATGATTCAACGGATCGCCGGGGTGCGCGTATGTGGCCAAAGATACGCCGACGAATACACGCCTTGTAACAATTTGAATACGGCCGGCCGCTACAAAGCTTGGCCGGCCGGACAAGTTGCCGCTGAGGGACACCGTTAATAACTACCTCAGTTTACCTTTAAGGGTAAAATCAATAAGCCCTCGGCTTGCTCAAAAAACATCAAGTTGATAACTGCATTTGGGGAAAATGCTATCAAAACGATATGTTTAGTGTCACCGGGCGTATTACCGGAATACAAAATGTTAACAAAATCTCAACCCTAACCACGATCGACTGGCCTCGCGCTCAAAGCGTAATTAGCTTCATTTGGGTGGAGAGCACCAACGCCGATGCACCAGCTTGCGCGAACGCAGCCGCATTGCTCGGTACCGGCGTTGGCCCATGGGTGTGGCCCGCCAACTGGGCGTTCATCTCCTGCACCAGGTCGAGCAGATCGCACAGCACCTGGAGCACGTTGACCCCCTCCGATCCCAGCCACGTCTTCGGCGCCTGCAGGCGCTGGCTCTTGCCCACCACGCTCGCACGTAGGCCGTCGATCCGCTCTTGGAAGTCACCGCTGATCGTCGCGTTGAGCGTCTGCCCGACCACCAGGTTCAGGTCGCGGCTCGTCCCCAGGTGAAGGTCGTCGATCGCTGCCAGGCTCGCGGTACCCCCCGACAGCAGCTTAAGCGCGCCCAGGGCCTCGATCTTCTTCACTCCGCCCACCGACTCGGTGGAATGGTCATCCACGCTGCAGGTGTGGCTCTGGTACTGCTCGGTGTTCTCCAGGGCCTCCACCTCGCGCTCGATCGCCTTGTCCTGAATCTTGCCGTCAGTCTGGCGCAGCCAATTGCCGTCCGCGTCGACGCGCTGCTGGCAGGCCTCGCTGTGCTGCCAGACCTGGTCGCCTTTCGGTACCCGGGGCAGGCTCAGCCCGTGGGCCAGGATCTGCTGGATGAAGGGTTTGTGCGGAAGGCCATAGGCGAAGCCCACTACCACGGTGGTGCCCTCCTCGGGAAAGCCGAACATGCCCGCCTCCTGCCCACCCATCGGCGCCGGCAACGACAGCCCGGTCAGGACCGGCAGGTTTGGGTCGGGCTCACCGTCCGGCAGCAGGATCTGCACGTCGACGGCGAAGCGCGGGCGGAAGTCATCGCACAGGCTCGACGTGGCCGGCGCATCCGGTACCGCAACCACGCGGCCAAAACGCGGCAGGTGGTAGCCGCCGGTGAGTTCGGGAAACTGGCGCTCTACGCTGCGTTTGATTGCGTTGTCCATCGGATGCCCATCTGGTTGCCGGCCAGCGTCACGTTCGTGATCCGCTCGCCCTGGTTGATCGTTGCGCCTGGTCGCAGCCCGGGAAGGGCCGAGATCGTCGCGCTTTGGTTGCCCTGGTAGCCTTCGAACAGCTCGATCGGCAGCTGCAGCGGCGACCGTGTGCCAAAGAAGCTGTCCGCCCAGCTGCCCACGAATACCTCGCCGTCGCCCTGCTGCTGCCAGATGAAGTCGGGCACGCTGAACACCTTGGCCAGGTTGTCCATGGCCTGGTAGCCGCCGCCGAGGCTGTAGAAGTACGGCGCCCTCACCTGGGCGTAGGCCTGCGCCGGCACGCGGAAGCGCAGCCCGGTCTTCTGGCTGATCTCCTCGAGCACAGCCTGCAGGCTGACGTGCCGTAGGTTGAGCGGCAGCGGCGCCTCGAGCACGGTGGTCAGCTCGCGGCAGAACAGGATCTGCTGCTTGCCATTTACGGCGGTGCTGCGCTCGACGTAGCCGATAAAGTGGCGCTGCAGCTGGCGTTCGTTGTAGCCGATGTCCAGCGTTACCAGGCCCTTCACCGGGGCGCCGGCCTGGACCGTGAACGAAGCCCGTCCAGGGTGTTTCAGCTGCAGGCGAACCTCGTCCTGGATCAGCGGTAGCGCCGTGCCGGCGACGGTCAGGATCTTGTGGAGCTTCATGCTCATGGGGTGCCACCGATGTAGTCGTCTACGCGCTTGAGCACGGATTCGAAGCCGGTCAGGCCCTGATCGGAGCCGCTGCCATCACTCCCACCGCCGCCGGCGCCACTACCCACGGCCTGCCCCGGGGCGGATTGCGCGGTTGTGCCGTTGGCCTTGCGCCGGCTTTCCACCCGCTCGGGGTTGGACAGCTTCTCGGACAGGGTGAACTGGACCACCCACTGGGCAAGGGTGTCGTCCTCGCGGGCGCTCACCCCTTCGGCGAACTGCACCTGGCGGATCCCGAAGGCCTCGGCGGTGTCGTTCACGACGCGGTAGGTCTTCAGCTCACCGCCGCCGGCAGTGGCCTCGGCCAGCCGCATCAGGTCGCGCAGGTTGGCTTTGTCCTTGTACGGGATCATGAGCGAAACGGTCAGGGTCTTGGGCTTGAAGCCCTTGTGTGCCTTCTCGGTTCCGCTGGTCTGCCCCGACATATCCTCTGCCTCGATGCGCAGGTTCGCGGTGACCTTCATCCGCTTACCCTGGACCTTTTGCCCATCAAGCAGCAGCGTCATAGGCCCATCAACTCGCGCACGAAACTCAGCCCCTCGAGCGGGCCTACCAGGAGCACGCCGGCGGACAGCACCCACTCATGCCCCGGGGCATCGCCCTGGAGCAGATCCCGGCGCAGGTCCTGGGCCACGCCTGGACCGATCAGGCGCGCCCGCATGCTGGCATCGGCCTGGCCGTTGGCGAGCTGGGCCTGCAGGTCGGTCAGCTGCTGGTCGCGGGCCAGCTGCTGCTGCGCCTTGCGGGCAGCCAGACCAGCCAGCTCGCCCATCGGCGAACTGTCGGCGTAGCTCTCCAGCATGGCGATCTGCCCGGCCATGGAGCGCTTCGCGGCCTTCACCACTGTGCAGCGCTCCAATGGCAAGGTGCCCCAACGTGGCAGTGCGCCGGCGCTGGGGATTACCCACTTCTCCTGCTCGAGCACGGACAGGTGGCTGGCACGGCGCTCGGTGCGCACCAGGTCAGGGATCGGCAGCAGGGCGTTGAAGCGGGCCAGCGTCGCGGCGAACTGGTCGTAGCGGGTGCCCAGGAACATCACGGCCAGGGCGTACTGTTCGCCTGCAGGCCGTGCACTGTCGCTGCTATCGGTCAGCTTGCTGGCCAGCTGCTGCAGCAGGTTTGGGGCTGACAGGTACTTTTGATGCCCGCGGCCCTGGCCAATGCCACTTTGGAACGGGGTGACAGTCAGGCAAGCCGGCGCCTGGCCTAACTGGCTGGCCAGGGCCGCCCGGCCAGCCGCCACCGCTTCCTGGGCGGCGGCGCCCACCGGCCCCGGGTTGGTGGCCACGTCGCCCAGGCCGGCCAGCCGTTCGCCTGCGCTGGCCAGCTCGCCACCGGCCAGATCCTTGGCTTCTGATAGAGCCCCCATCCACTGGGTGGACTGCTCGGGCCAGCGCATGGTGATCGGCGACCAGGACATCACACACCTCTCCAGGCGATCGACTCCAGTGCATCCGCATCGCCGGCGAGCAGCGCCTGGTCGAGCTGGTGTTTCAACTCGTCGGCGCGCTGCAGCAGCTGCAGCTTGAACAGGGTGAAGTCGGCGCTGACCTGGCTCAGCTGCTCGAGCGTGTGCAGGCGGTAGGCCTTCACGCCCTGGTCATCCCGGCAGGGGTAGTCCATCTCCAAGCCGCGCAGCACCGCACCGGTCAGGTTCAACTGGTCCTCGAGCTGGCTCCCATAGGTGTAGGGGCTACCCAGCGCGGACGACAGGAAGCCAGCGGTGATCGCCGCTTCGCAGGCCTGATTGATGGCAGCAGCTTTCAGCGTGTGCAGCGCCTGCAGGTCAACGGCCCACTGCCCGTCCTGCCAGCGATGCAATTCAGACGGACGCGGCTGCAGGGTCACACCCTCCGGCAGTGGCCCCAGTTCGCGCCAGTCGATCGGGGCGCCGGTCTGGGTGTCGTAGACCTGCCCCCGATGATCCTCGACCAACTGCGCCTCGCCGTTGGCGATCGACCAGGTGCTGCCCGGGGTGGGGTCGGGCAGCGCCTGCTCGAGGCGCAGGAAGCCAAACGGAATGAGCAGCCCGCCCCCAGGCACTGGTGGCAGCTCGACCGGACCGATCAAGGCCCCCGATGGATCTTGTTGATAGATTTTCATGGTCACGTCCTCAGATCAGTTTCATTCGGCCAGGCCAGGCGATGTTGTGTGGGCGAGCGACACCCGTAGAGCCCTGGTTACCTGGGGTGCCCGGCAGGTTGTAGCCGACAGAGGGCGTGTTACCGACGACGCGCATGTTGCCGTAGTCCTCGACGTCGTAAGGATCCAGGCCGGCGACGGTCTGGGTTCTGGACACGTTAGGGGCCGCGCCCGGTACATAGGGGTTCCACACGCCATCGCCGTTATCGTCGATCGCCATCAGCGAACCTTTTTGCGACGAACCAGGTGCACGACCGGACAGCGTCAGCTCGCCCTGCCCGGCGGCCTTGGCGGGGGTGCTCAGGGTCAGGGTTTTGGCGACCAGGTCGAAGCCGGCCAGCGTGGTGCCTGCCTGCAGGTTCGTGCCGGTAACCGGCATGCCGACGTAGGGCCGCACCGCGCGGAAGTCGACCAGTGTCACCGTGGTCGAGTTCAGCGCGGTGGTGCCCTGGATCGCGGGACGCTCGAGGCGCCCAACGTCGTCAACGATTCGGATGAACTCACCGGTGCCGGTCGGGCCTCGGAACGTCGAAAGGCCGTCGCCCGATGTCCACCCGCCTTCCAGGCCCACACGCAGCGCCTCGGTGGTCAGCATTCCCGACGACTGCGCGTGATCCCACAGCCAGGGCCATTCGCCGCGGTTGTAGGTCACGCCGCCCAACGGGCCGTTGCCGCCCGGCTGGAACGCGGTAGTGGTTTCAAACGACGAACGCCCCAGTGGCGTGGTGTCGAGGCGACCGATCGGCCACCAGTTGCCGGCGCCGTCGCTGCGCAGGTGCCACCAGTCGCCGGCGCCCATCAGGATGAAGAAGGGATAGCCGGTTGCGCTGAGGTGGGTGTGGAAGCGGATCCGGTTCGTGCCGGCGGCCTTCACCGTCAGGCGGTTCTCGGTGTTGTCGACACGGCGCACGACCAGGTCGATTACGCCCAGGGCGGCATCAGCCAGCGGCAATGTGAAGGTCCGAGCACCTGCACTGCCATCGAGCAGTACCAGGCCGCGCTGGCTTGCGGTCAACGCTGCGTCGGCGCTCAGCACCTGCGACACCGCCTGGCGGCTGGCTTTGGTGACATGGCCGTTCGCATTGACTTCGACCAGGTCATACACGCCCGGGGCAATACCAGTGCTCAAGGGAGCGACCGCTTCGTGAACGGCCTTGGTGGTGGCCAGGATCTCACTGCTGTTGCTGGCGGGGTCATCGCTCTTTGCGTTCGGCAGGTTGCCCAGATCCACGTCTTCTTTGGTCGTCGCCCGGGCACGCAGCTGTTCGTAATCGCCAGTGCGGGCCGCGAAGTGCTGTACCAACGGCCCGTCGATCGCTTCCACGGGGCGACGGTCGAGCAGCGAGGCCGCACTGACCAGGTCAGCGATCGGCACCAGGTAGTGCCGAACGCCGGCGCTGTCGGTGCGGTCGGCCAGGCCGGTACCGAAAACCACGCTCCAGCTGGCCACCACGTCGCTAAGCTCGCGCTGCAGGGCGACATCGAGCCAGGCCGTGGTCGGCAACGCCGGCGGCACGATGGCCAGGGCGGTGCCGCGCTGGACGCGAATGCCCTCGATGTACGCGGTACCGGGTTTGACCTGGTAGGCACTGCCCACCTTTTCCACCTGCAGGGCGCTGCCGAAGAAACAGGCACGCCCGAAGATGTCGCGGTTGCTCTGCCGTGCGCGCTCATCGATGCCGGCCAGGCGCACGGTGAAATCGTGCTGCCAGGTGCTCGCATCGATCGTGACGCCGGTCAGCGCCTGGGCGCCGTCGTACACCACCAGGAAGTTGCGGGTGATGTTGTTGCCGATCTGCAGCGGCGGCACGTTGCGGCGCTTCTGCTGAGTCGGCACGTAGGCCACGGCAAACAGCACGCCCTCGGCCGTCTCCAGGCCGATCCAGTTGAAGTCCCAGTCACCTACGTCCGACCCCACCTGCAGGCTGTAGACCACCTGGTTCGGGTTCACGAAACCGGCGTTGTCGTTGGGGATCTCGGCGGTGTAGACGATGCGATCAGCCGCGGGCTTGCCGGCGGCGCGATCGACAGGGCCGGACGGGTCCAGCCCGGGCACGTTGGCGAAGATGAAGCGCTGCACGTCCAGGACTTGCTGGGCGGCCTGTTTCTGGGCGATCAGGCTTTCGCCTGCAAGGGTAATGCTCGCTCCCACGGGGAACTCCTACAGGCTGGCGACCAGCGTCTGCTGGTCGTCGTTGAAGTGCACCAGGCCGGTGGCCACGGTCACAGGGGTAAGGGTCACGAAGTCGTAGCGCCGGCAGGTGCGGCCGTACTGCTGAATCAACACGCGCAGCAGTTCGGGGTTCTTGGCCAGCTGGGTGTTGGTGAGCTGCAGTAGCACCACGTCCCAATCGCGATCGGGCTGACGCTCCTCGATCTCGACGTAGCCCACGCCGAGGCGCACCAGGATGCGCTTCATGCCGGCAACGCTGCCGGCGTCCTTGGCATTGATGAAGGCGTACTTCACGCGCAAGCGATACAGATCCTCGGGCTCGCCCTTGAAGCGTGTGATATCCCGCTGCCAGGCCAACAGGTCCAGGATCGTCAGGTGGCACGTTTCGGCATCGAGCTGCAGGAGGGGCCAGCGCAGCCACTCCTCGACCTGCTCCCACCACCCCTGCGCGGCATCCTTGAGCTTGGTCAGCTCGGTACCGGCCAGCCAGAACTTGAGCTCGAGCTTAATCATGCGGCACCACCTGAAGGCTCTGGATGCGGGGAATGCTCAGCTCCGACAGGATGTCGGCGTTCTCGAAGTGCAGCGACTCAATGCCGGGGAACTGCTTGTGCAGCTCTTCACCCAGGCGGCTGAACGAGAACCGCGACTGCGGATAGGTCAAGGTGGCGGTGTAGTCGGTGTTGTCGCGGAACGCGGCACGGATGAACTGGGCCACGTCCGCCTCGAGCTTGTCCCGCTGCTCGGCGGTGAGTGTCGATCGAGGCCACAGCTGCACGACCAGGTCGTGGTCGGTCTCAGGCATGACCATGACCAGCAGGTCGTCGCCGTGGCCATGGTTGCCCTGGTCGCGGATATAGGCGTTGATCTCTTCCAGGAAGGCCTCCGCCGGCACGCCGGCGTCGAATAGCACGAAGGCGTTGGCGCTGCCCGGCCCGCGCGGGGCGCCGTGTTCGAAGTACACGCCATCGGGACGCACGCCCGGGAAGGCCGAGATCATGGCGCGATACACGGCGTCGGTGTGGTACTGGTTAACGGCGCTGAACTGGTTGCGGGTGCGCAGGCGCAGTTCCTCGTCGGGCTCTGGATCGGCGCCCGGGGCGGTCAGCCAGCTTTCACCGTTCGCAACCTGGGCAATGCCCTGGACCGGAACCGGCAAGATGGCGTAGTAACCGGGGGCCAGGTTGAACCCTGCCCCGGCCTCGACGGCCTCCACCGGGATATCCAGCTGCATCAGCCCGTCGCTGAATTGGCCTTCTGCCGTGGTCACCAGCTGGTACACGCGCCCGTTGATCGCCGGCGACTGGACCACCGTGCCCACCGGTACCACCAGTGCACCACCAGGTGCCGTCCGGGTGAACTGGATAGCGCCGATCGCCTTGGTCGAGCCCTTGCGGGTGACGTCAACGGCCCAGGCCAGCATATCCAGCCAGCTGCCGGTGGCCGTCTTGACGAAGAAGTTGGGCAGCACTGTGGTGACCAGGAACTGCAGGAGCCACTGAACCGGTTTGGTCACCAGGGCCGTGACCACTCGCCAGAACGGCGAGTAGGCGCTGGTGTTGCTGAGTTTACTGCCCTGGGCGGCCACTTCCGCCTCCCAGGCCTGGCGCAGGCCGGCCTCGGTGGTCGGAATGCCGGCGTCGGTCAGCGCCTGCTGGAAATCCACGTCGCTCACAGGCTCACCTCCACCTGGCCGAACGCCAGGGTGGTGGCGGTGACCAGGTACACGCCCGATGCCTGCTCGATGATCTGCGCGGTGCCCGGTACCAGGCGCTCGTCGTTCTCCACCAGCAGCTCCAGCTGCTGGATACAGTCACGCTGACGAAGGCGGTCACGCTCGGCCACCAGGGTCACGAGCAGACCGCTGTCGCGGATCATGTGGGCGATGTCCTGGGCGATCGAGGCCCGGTCCTGGATCGGCTCGGGCTGGCGGGCCAGGTCAAGCACCAGGTCGTTGTCCTTGATGAGCAGGTCGATGTATTGGCCGTCCATCAGCCCAATTCCATTTCGAGCATGCCCTGCAGACGCTGGGCGTCCATGGGCTGGCTGCTGTAGATGTTCACGTTCTCCACCTTTCTGCTGCTGTCGTGCTGGGTGTTGTTGTTCTGGATGCTGCTCAGGAAACCGCCCTTGGGCACGGCGTTGGGCCGCGCCGGCGCAAGGCTCGGTACCGAGGCGCTGAGGGCCTGCTGGGCGTTCTGCGATACGTTGGCGGTCTCGGCAGCCATCACCGCCTGGTCGGCGCCGGGGATCGTCGGCATGTCACCCAGGCGTGCCTCGATGTTCACGCCGGGGATCTTGTTGATCAGCTCGATCAGGCTGTTGATCGCCTCCTGGAACACCCCGACGATGCTGTCCCACGCGGCCTTGGCCATCGCGGACCAGCCGCCCATGGAGTTGAACCAGTCGGAAAGCGCCTGCAACTGCGCACTGACCCACTTGAACGCGACGGTATTCATCAGCGCCGCCGTCCATTCGTCCCAATACACGACGGCCAGCACCACCAGGGCGATCAGCGCGGCGATACCAATCACGATCAAGGCGATCGGGTTTGCGCTGAGTGCCGCGTTCACCAGCCAGATCACGCCCTGCCAGGCCAACATCGCGCCCCGCACAAGGCCCATCCAGGTGTACATGGCGACCATGCCGACGACGAACAGGCTCACCATCACGGTGTGGTAGACAAACATCGCGATGCTTCGCCAGCCGGTCCAGGTGAGCACCTTCCAGATGGTGACCAGGGACAACCAGGTCGATCGCCCCAGGCCTACTGCGAATGTGAGTAGCCCCATGCCAGCGGCCATGCCCAGGATCACCAGCGTGACGACACCGATAACCCGGGTGATGTTCGGGAACAGCTGGGTCCAGCGGGTCAACGTGCCGGCAATGCCGACCAGACGGTCCATCAGTGGGGTGAGCACAGGAATCAGCGATTGGCCGAAGGCGATACGCAGGGCCTGCACGGCGGCGCCGAACTGCTGCCACGGGTCCACCATGGCCTTGGCCATGCGCTCGGCCTGCTCGAGGCCGTGCACCTTGCCCAGCTGCTCGATGCCGTTGCGCAGTCGTCCGGTGTCTGCAGCCAGGGCACCGATCACCTGGGCGCCCTCGCCGCCGAAGGCCTCCACCAGCTTGCTGTTAGCCGCGGCGTTCTTGAGATCGCCATACTTGCCCTCGAGCTTGCCCAGGATCTCGAGCATCGGCATGGCCTTGCCGTTGGCGTCGGTGAACTTCATCCCCAGCTTGTCGCCGGCGTTGGCGATGTTCTCGAAGAACGCCTTGTAGCGCCCGCCCGCGTCGCCGCCCTCCATGGTCGACGACAGGGTGCCGATCACCGCCATCTGCTCGGCCAGGTCGACGCCCGAGGCCGTCGCGATTGCGCCGGCTTCCTTGAATGCGTCCTTCATGGCCTCGCCCGAGGTGCGGAACAGCTGGGTGGCCAGGGCGGTCTGGCCGCCCAGCTTCTCGACCCACTGACTCGCGCCCATGGCGTCGGCCTGCTGCTTCTGCAGGTTGTAGAGCGTGCCGACGTACTCGCTCATGACCGCCTTGTCGGCTTTGGTGGCCTTGGCCAGCACGCTGCTGGTGTTGGTGAACGTGGCCAGCTGGGTGCCGGCCAGGCCCTTCACCGCGCCCTCGATCTGGTACGCCGAGGCGACGAACTCCTGGGCGTTCTCACCGTAGGCCACGGAAAACTCCAGGGCCTTCGCGTTCAGCGACTCCAGGGCGTTCTCGGCCACACCCAACGATCGGACGTCGCCCAGGGCGCGGTTCATCTCCAGCGCCGGCTCGAGCGAGGCGTTGATGGCGACGAAGCTGCCGGTAACGCCCGCCAGGCCGATGCCCATCTGCTTGAAATTCTCCTGGCTCTGCTCGGCCAGGTCGGAAAAGGTCGTCTTCACCTTGCCGATCGGCGCGGTGACCTTGTCGGTCAGGGCCAGGATGAAGTCCAGGCGGGAGGAGCGATCAGCCATGGGGGGTTATCCGTTGAGGGCGTGGGCGATGCCGTTGGCCACGGCGATCTCCATGCGTCTCCAGTGTTCGTCATCCAGCCACTTGGCCAGGCCCATGTTCTCGATCGAGGGCTCTGCACCAGGTAGCCAGCGGTTTGTGAGGGCCAGCAGCTGGCCCAGCCCGTTTTCCGTCAGGCGGTCAGCGTGCTCGAGGACTTTTTTACGATGATGTCGACCTGCGGGCCGTACTCTTCCATCAGTGCGCCGGCCAGTTGCATGACCATCACCGGGTTACCCAGCAGTGGTTTCAGGGTGGCGCGCTGCTCCTGGTCTACGGTGGTGACCAGCAGGTTGTTGGCCGGTGCGACCTTGTTGTTCTGGTTCAGGCTGTTGAAGTACTTGGTCACGTCAGCCGGGGTCAGGGTGAAAGTGAATTCCTGTTCGCCCAGCTCCAGGGTGATTTCGCGGCGGTCAGTCATGGTGTTGCTCCAGTGGTTGGGTGGGTGGTGCAAAAGGTGCGGACGTGGTCCTGCAGGCCGAGGATCATTTGCCGGCTGAGGGCGAGCTGATCCCGGAGGGTGAAATAATCCGGTCGAGCGTCTGCTGCGAGTTCGGCGGGGCCTGCATCAGCCACGCCGGCGCCGGCGGAATCGGGGCGCACTGCGGCGGCGGGGCAACTGGCTTTGACGAGCAGCCGCTGATCGCGCAGATCAACAGCACGCTGCAGGTCCTGGTTGTTCTTGAGCGCATTGCTCAGCTCCTGGGTGTGTTTGCTGTCCTGGGCGGCGGCTTGGGTCAGCCGCTCACCGGTGATTCGCGCGGCTTCGCGCAGGCCCGCGGCCTCGTACTGGGCCGAATCACGCTCCGATCGGGCACTGTCGCGCTGCAGCAGCACCCGATCGAACAGCAAACAGGTGGCACCGACCAGCAACAGCGCAGCCAGTACCTGCAGAGTCACGATGCGCATAGGTGTGCCTCCTCGACTCGGCGAGCGTGCAGGCCCGGGACGAACCGTTTGTTGCCCTTGGCGTCGGTGACGTAGGCCCAGACCGGGCGGCCATCGACGCCCCAGGCCAGCGCCCGACAGCCTTCCTTGATGCGCCCCGCGTTGATGAGGCCCACGGCACGGCTCGCGCAGGTCGACGGCACGCCGACGTTGTGGCCGTGGCTGCTGAGGGCATCGAACGTGTTCTGCCGGATGTTCGGATTGGTCAGGCAGTCGGCCAGGGCCAGCTGGCCCTTCTCCACCACCAGCTTTTCCACCTCGGCGCAGCGCTCGGGGGACCAGTAGTCACCCACGATCACCGGGTAAGGGCTGGTGTGGCGGGTGACGCCCATGCACACAGTGGGCAGGCCCCGGGCCAGCTTGTCGGCGTAGACCACGTTCTGGCCCTCGCCTTCCCACTTGCCCAGGAACGCCATCAGCGTGCTGCTACCCAGTACCAGACCGGCGGTACCGGCCAGGATCTTGCGGCGCAGGCTCATGGGAACACCATGCGCAGCAGCGCCGGCGCAACCAGCTGGGCCACAACGCCTAGAACAGTCAGCATGGCGATCATGCGGGTGACCTTGGTACCGAGATCGGCCACCGTGGCGGTCAGCTGCCGCTGGCCATCATTGAGCGCGGTCAACTGGGTGGCCATGTGCTCGAATTCGCCCTCGAGGCGGGTCACGCGCCCGGGCACGGACTCGTTGTGGCTGGCCAGGGCGTCCATGCGCTGCTCGAGCAGGGCCAGACGGATCTCGACCTTCGGCCTTGACTGGGTGCGTGTGGTCATCGTGGGGCACGCTCGAAAAGGGATTGGCAGGGCACGCAGCGAGTGATCCCGCCGAAAGCGCGGCGCGCCTCGGGGATTTCGTCGTCGCAGTCTTCACAGTGGGTCAGGCTCGGCACGTTCGAGCGTGCCCGGGCACGAGCAAGCGCGGCGGTCAGGGCCTGGTCACGCTGGCGTTGCTCCAGGGCTTGGGCGCGATCGAACGGACAGACCATCAGCTCAGGCCCTCAATCTCGGACGCGCCCAGGTACGGCACGCCGTTGATGTGGATGAAGTCCGGGCTGGTGACGTCGAACGGCACCTTGTGCTTGGCCTTCTCGCCGCCCTTGGGGTCGACGCTGAGCAGGCTGGAGACTTTCAAGCGGCAGCCGAAGGCCTCGACCTTCAGCTCCTGGTCACCTGCAGAGCCGAAAAACACGGTGTCGAAGACGCTCAACTGGCGGAAGCTACCGGCAGTGCGGGCGGCTTCGATCAGCAGGTTGAAGTTCATGCTGTCGAACTCGAACTCACCGCTGGCGGTCACATCGCCGTCGACATAGCCGTCAGGCACGCCCCGGGTTTGCGCCACGGCGCTGTTATCGGTGATATCCAGGGTGCAGGACTCGACGTGCACCTGCAGGTCGCCCAGGGCGATGTCGAAGTTCTTGCCGCCAATGCGGGACATAGGTGCTCCTTACTCGTTCGAAAGGTCGAGGGCGATGTTGGCGGTGAGGTCTTTCGGGCACTCCAGCGGGGTGAGCTTGATGTACACCTCCACTCGGTTCCGGGTCGGCCAGTTGATGACGATGTCGCCTTTCTTGGGCTGCTTGATCTCGCCCGGGAACTGCTCGCCGGCGAAGGTGGTGGACTTGGCCATCACACGCAGCGGCTTCATGAACGCCGTTTCGGCAGCGGCCATGCTCGCGGGGCTGTTGTTCAGGCGGCGATCGCCGACGCGGCGGATCAGCAGCGGGCGGACCTGGCGAGCGGCCTTGTCGGCCAGGCGCAGGTACTCGATCACCAGGTAGTCGCTGGCCGGGGCATCGAGCATGTTGCCGTCGCCCCAGTACACGCCCGGGTAGTCCGGGTAGGTCTGCGACACAGAGAAACGATCGGCGTCCAGAGCGGCACGGATGGCCGATGGCAGCGGGATGCCTTCCTTGTCCTTGGGAACGGGGCCAAGGCCTTGCACCGCGCCAGTGGCCACGCGCATCGGGCTGTCGGCGATGCTGACGGCGGCGTTGGCCAGGCGCCCGGCCAGCACGCCCAGGTCGTTGCCGTGCAGCTGGGGCACGACCAGGACACGCGGCGCCACCAGGTCCTTGGTGATCGCCTTCTGCTCGGTGGCGTATTCCGCCCAGGTCTGTTCAGCGCTGATGCCGGCAGTGGCGGCCATGACGAACAGACGGCGCCCGTAGGTATTGGTGACAGCGGTTGCGGCGTCATGCATGTCCGAAAGTTCGTCACCGTCGGTCACCGGCGTGGTGATCACCGCGGCCTCGACGGAGTACCCCAGTTGCTGAGCTTTCTCCAACGCTTCCTGCCAGGTCTGCTCGGCGTCGATCGGAGCGGCCAGGCACGCCCAGCGGTCGCCGCCGTTCAGCCTGGCGGCGGTGATCTGGGTCTTGAGATCGCTCGCCGGCCCGCCAAGCATGGCGTCCAGGTCGCTATCGGTGTTGAGGGGCAGCAGCTGCCCGGCGTTCGTGCCGGCGGCGCCGATGTAGAGGAAATAGCGCTCGATCTCGGTCACGGCACCCTGGCCGAGGTTGAGATTGTTTACGCTGACTTTGCCGAGTGCCATGCGATGCCTCGTTAACGGGGTGAATTGATGATTTGGTCGAGCAAGTGGTTGAGCAGGTCGCTGTTCTCCTGCTCGTTGCCCGCGCCCAGGAACTGCCGCTTGGGCAGGGTGATTTCCCAGCTCTGGGCACCGGTAGACTCGCCGCGCTCCTCGTCCAGGACGCGGATCAGCACCCCGGCTTGCATGTAGCTGACGTTGGCGAGGATCCAGGCCACCGGGGGACGGCTGAGCCGCTTCTTGCCCTCCATGCGCACGCGAAAGCCCAACCGGCGCAGGCGCTTGGCCTGCTTCTCGGTGCACTTGGCGCCTTCCTCGACCCGGTTCCAGCGGCGCATCTGCTGCGCGGTGCGGCGCTCAGAGGCGCCGTTGTGCTGCTGGGAGGCCACCCAGCTGGTGAGGTTGTTCTTCCAGCCCAGGACGGCCTCGTCGGCGTCCACACGGGTGACCTGCAGCAGCTTGCCCAGGCCGGCCTCCATCTTCTTTTTGCCGCCCTCGGGGTCGCGGCGCGGTGCGAACGGCGAACCGTCCAGGTTCTGCTGGTTGCGGATGCGCTTGCGGCTCAGGCTGCGGGCGCTCTTGCCCAGCCGGTTAAGCAGGCGCCGGCGCAGCTTGGGCGGCAGCTCGAGCAGCGCCAGTTGGGCCTGGGCATCGAGCAGGCCGCGAATGTCCAGGCCGAGGGTGCTAGCCGCCATGGCCAACCTCCCCGTGCTCAGCAACCCACAGCTCGGCTTGGCCCAGGCCGTACTTCTTACCGCCGCTGCTGATTGGGCCGTCTGGATCCTCGACCAGGTGCTGGCCTTCCTCGAACTCGATGGTCAGCTCTACGTCGAACAGGTCGTTGTCCAGGGGCTCGACGGCGAACGCCGGCACAGGCAGGTCGTCGCCGCGATCGGGGTCGTTGGACTCCAGCCAGGAGCCGACCAGGGCCATGAGCAGCGACGGGTTGCCGGCGAAGCGCTCGAGGACGATCACGGCGCGGTAGCGCAGGTCGCCCATGTGCATGCCGCCGTTGCCGGTGGGCTTCCAGATCAGGTCCAGGCTCAGCTGGTCGGTCCAGCTGTCCAGCTGCTCCGGCAGCACCAGGTTGGCCTCGAGGAGGTAGGCCGTCATGGCCTGGAGCTTGTTCACAGCAAGGCCGCCGTGATGCGGCTGCGGCCCTGCAGGGCGCGCACGGCCTGCTGGCTGAACGCCAGATAGGTGTCGGCGCGCTCGGGGGCTTCCTTGCCGGCGTTTTCGGCCACTTCGCGGCGGGTGATGGTCGCAAAGTCGGTCAGGGCGGTGGCCTTGGCCCGGCAGTACACGGCGCGCTTGTACAGCGTCACCTTATACGCCCGCTCCTCCAGGAGAAGCGGGTCAGCGGTGGCCACCTCGGTGATGCCGAGGCCCTTCCAGCTGTTCATCAGGCGGGCCAGGTCGGTGTTCACATCGCCCATGGCCAGTTCAAGTTGAGTAACCAGCACCTCGCTCAGGTACTCACCCGGCAGTCGGTAAGCCTTCTGGTATTCAGCCAGCGAGAGGTCCGGCCAGAAGCCGTTGTTCTCGATGGTCTGCTCTACGACAGTGGTGGGTTTGCCTGAAAAGCTCATTGCTGGCCACTCGAATAGGGCGGGAAACACCGTTGCCACGGGGCAGGCCATAAATGGCCGACTCGTTTCACGGGTTCCCGCTGGGTGGGTAGTCGGTTAAGGGGTCGGTTGCGCAGGCACCACTGGCGCCGGCTGTTGCTTGAGCAGGGCCTTACGTGCGTTATCGATGCGGGTACCCACACCGACCTTCGGATACAGCTCGGTGGCCCGCTCCAGGTGCTTGATCGCGGTCGCCCATTCCTTGGCTTCCAGGGCACGAATGCCGATCAGCTTGTGGTACTTGGCCGGGATCTGCTCCGGCAGGTCCCACTCACCATCCACACGCGGCAGCAAGTCGGACAGGTACGGCTCGGGGCTGCGACCGGCCTGGTGCTCGTCATAGGCCCATTCGCACACCGCATCGGCAACAAAGGTCGGAATGTCGCGTTTGAAGCGCTCCGGCATTTCCTGCCCTTGCCCAATGGCGATGTCTGCCAGCGCCAGGGCGTCCTCGAACTGGGCGGTATCGAACAGCCAGACCATGACCATTACCAGTACGCGGTTCTGGTACACCAGGCCGGACGCCAAGTAGCGATCGATGTACTCCTGGTACTTGGGCAGCAGCTCGTTGCGCTTGAGGTCCTGTTTGGTGGTCAGGCCCTTGATATCGCTCAAACGAGCCAGGTCCTGATCCAGTCCAACCTCCATCAGCGCCAAGTGCTTGCGAGCGTTCGCCGGGCTGTTCAGGGCCTCCGCCGGCGAATACGCCAGTGTGGCGGCGGTGGCTGCAGCGGTTACAGCTGCAGCCCCTAGGGCAAGGGTCCGGCGCTTGTGCTGCAGCGCCAGGCTCACTTGGCCACCTCGATGTTCTCCATCAGCCCGGCCTTCTCCAGCTGCTCGACCACGTAGCCCTCGTTGCGGCTGTTGTAGTCCTCGACGCGGGAGCGCTTCGGGTTGTCGACGGTCTGCTTACGCCAGCTGGAGTCCTGGTAGTAGATCGACAGGTTGTCGAAGCTGGTGACCAGGATCGCGTCCACCGGGAAGGTCGGGACGCTGTAAGCCGCCAGGCCGCCATAGGTGGCGATCACCTGGGCCAGCTCGATGCGCTCTTTCTCGGTCGGAGTATCGGCCTGCTTGCTGTACAGCTTCGCCTTGTCGGCAGCCAGCAGATCGGAACCGATGATGGCCACCAGGTCGCCGTTCTCGCGCAGGCGCTCATCCACCAACTGCTTCGCGTCATGCACAGCAGCGTCGAGGTTCGCGTAGTCACCGTCGGCGCCAATGACGATCTTGCCGGGCGCCTTGCCTTCGGCCAGTACCTGGTGCGGCGCTTGAGTACGCAGGATCTGCAGCCAGCCGATGTTCACGTCCTGGAGCAGCGGGTACAGGGTGATATCGGTCTGCACGGCCACGTGGGTACCGTGCCAACCGATCATGATGCGATCCAGGGCGATCTGCTTCTGCACTGCGGCAGAGTATTTCTGGTGGAAGTCCGGGAACTTGGCCCAGGCATCGATCTTGGCGTACGGCAGGCCCACATCGGACTGGGTGTCGTGGAGCTCGTACAGGTTGTTGTCCAGGCCAGAGGCGTCCTTTGCCTCGCGATCGGTGGTCTTGGTGTTGGTACGGCCAGTGACCGGACCGTTAGTACCGATGAAGACCTTCTCGCCCTTGATCTCGGTCACCGGAACGACGTTGATTCGCTCCAGGAAGTCCGATTTCGCGGTGATCGCTTCGTTCAGCTCCTGGGTGATCGACGGATCGACGCTGAACTGCTGGCTGACCAGGGCGACGCCATAGCTCTCGGCCAGCGCCAGCTGCAGTTGGGCGAACATTTGCGCGCCGTAGGCGCTCAGGTTACGGGCCATGTCAGAGCACCCGCTTTTTCGGGGTGGCGACAGGGCCGGCGGATCGCGGCAGGTTGCGACCGTTTGGAGTGTTCTGCAGCGCGGTGAATTGCTGCTGCAGGCCGGCCAAGGCTTTCAACACTGCCTGGTTGCCGGCACCGCCATTGCGAGCGTACTCGGCGGCATTAACGATGTCGTCAACAGCGGTCTGGACGTCATCGATCGGGGCTTGATCTGGCTCAGGTGCGGCTTCGGCGGCGGGCTCGATCACTGCCTGAATACCGGCGGCGACGACGAGCAGCTGAGCCACCAGGGCCTTGAGGGCCGTTGCAATAGCTTCATCCATTGGGGGGGTGCTCTCGGTGGTGGTGGGTTCGGTTTCGGTGGTGGCGTCGCCCGATGCGAAGCGGCTGAACAGCTTGGCCAGCATGCTGAGGAGCTTGCCGGCCTCCCCCTTGGGCTCGCCATCGAGCGGCCCAAGCTCTTGCGAGGCCGCGTAATACGAGGCCTTGCTGGTCTTGTTCGAGAAATAGAGCTCTTGGGTGCCCAGGCTGGCGGGTTCGTCGGTGACGGCCAGGCCGGTGAGGTAGGCCTTGCCGGTGTTGGCGAAGTCCGGGGTGATCTCAACGCTGGTGAACAGCTTCTCGCCGCGATCGTTCAGCCACAGCAGCTTGTCGTTGGGCTTCAACTGCGCTTCCAGGGCGACCTGGCCGGGCTGCAGATCCTCGGAGGTTTCGTCCAGGCGTACCGCGAAGACGGTGCCGTGGGAGCCAGGCCAGCGCTCGTGGTCACACCAGATCACGGCGGTATAGGTCGCCGGGGTGTAGGTCTCGGCCATGTCGCGCAGGTGCTGCGGCAGGATCTCGCGTCCGTCGCAGGTGGGGCCGCTGACGGCGACACGTTTCCAGTAGGAGACAAGGGAGCGTGGCATGGTTGGGAGGGTGCTCGGCGATGGTCGACGGGGTCAGAGGCCCCCACCATAGGCACCGAAAAAAGTCAGGCCAACCGCTTTACTTTCGGCAATCTCCTACTTTGAAAATCTAGGAGAAACACGGAATTTTACCGGGCGTTTCAGCGCTGATCGCCGCATAGACTGCGGCCCATGAACTACTCCATCGAAGTCAAAGAGGCCGCCAAACGCCTCTACCTACGCCGGGCATCGGTGAAGGAAATCCAGGCTCAGCTGAAGCTGCCCAACGTGCGGATCATTTACTACTGGATCCGCCAAGGGTCGTGGGACGAGATGCTGACGGATGAGGAGCCGGTCACTGCAGTGAGCCGGCGGATTACGCTCATCTTGGAAAAAACCGAGCCGTTGACGAAGGGCGAGCTGGACGAGCTGGAGCGCCTGACCACATTGCGCGAACGCCTACTCAAGCAATCGAGCAGGCCGCCGGCGCCGGCGAATGACGCTGCTGCTGATCTCGACCAGGACGAGCAGCGCGGCCAACGTCGTGAGCGTCGAGATCGAGGCGACAAAGTCGATCGCGGCGGCAAGCGCAAAGAGAAGAAGGCCAAGAACGACATCAGCGGCCTGACCGAAGTGGACTTCTTAGACAAGTTCATTTCCAAGATGTACGGCTACCAGAAGGAGCTGTTCGCCGCCAAGCTCAATCCCCTCACCTGCAGGATCCGCAACATCCTCAAAAGCCGGCAGGTCGGGCTGACCTACTACTTCGCCGGCGAGGCCTTCATGGACGCCGTGCTGACTGGCGACAACCAGGTGTTCCTGTCGGCCAGTCGTGCCCAATCGGAGATTTTCCGCAGCTACATCGTGTCGTTCGCCCAAGAGTGGTTCGGCATCGAGCTGACCGGCAACCCGATCACGCTCAGCAACGGCGCCGAGTTGCGATTCCTGTCTACCAACAGCAGCACCGCCCAGGGCTACCACGGTCACGTCTACGTCGATGAATATTTCTGGATTCGCGACTTCGAAAAGCTGAGCAAAGTGGCGAGTGCCATGGGCACCCACAAGAAGTGGCGCAAGACCTACTTTTCGACGCCCAGCGCCGTGTCGCACCAGGCGTACCCGTTCTGGACCGGCGAGGCCTACCGCAACAGCAAACGGGGCAAACCCACCGCCAACGACTGGCCAGGCGAGGCGGCTTACACCCAGGGCGCTCTGTGCCCGGATGGCCAATGGCGCAAAACGATCACCCTGGACGATGCCATCGCCGGCGGCTGCGATCTGTTCGACGTCGAGCAGCTGCAGCAGGAGTATGACGAAGACAGCTTCCAGCAGCTGTTCTACTGCAAGTTCATCGACAGCACGCAGAGCGCGTTCGGCCTCAAGGACCTGGAACGCGCCTACTCCGACCTTTCGCTGTGGGACGACCTCAACCCAGACGATGCCCGCCCGTTCGCCAATCGCCCTGTCTGGGTCGGCTACGACCCGAGCCGAACCCGAGACGACGCCACATGTGTCGTGGTCGCTCCGCCAGACGATCCAGGCGGCAAGTTCAGGATCCTGGAAAAGCACAGCTGGCGTGGACAGTCGTTCACGTTCCAGGCCGCCCAGGTCAAGAAGATCACCGAGCGTTTCAATGTCCAGCACATCGGCATCGATACGACCGGTGTCGGCTACGGCGTCTACGACCTGGTCAAGGACTTCTACCCACGGGTCATGCAGATCCATTACAGCCTCGAGACGAAGACCAGGCTGGTACTCAAGGCCCAGGACGTCATCCAGGCTGGTCGCATCGAGTGGGACGCCGGCTGGACCGACATCGCGCAGGCCTTCCTGACGATCAAGCGCGGCACCACCAACGGCGGGCAGATCACATTCAGCGCGTCCAGGACCGAGGCCACCGGTCACGCCGACATCGCCTGGTCGATCATGCACGCTCTGTACAACGAGCCCCTGAACACCAACAAGCGGCGCAAGAGCCGCTACCTCACGAGCGAAAGCAATGCCCAATCGACGCAGAAACAGAAAGGAAGCGCCGCCGGCGCGGTCGCAACAGCCCACCAGAATGTTCACCTTCGGGGAGCCGGAGCAGGTCCTCAGCGGCAACATCGGCGAGTACCTGGGCGTATTCCCCAGCGACGACGGCGAGATCTACAAGCCGCCGGTGTCCCGGGCAGGCCTGGCCAAGCTGTTGCGCGCCAACGCGCACCACGGCGCCATCCCCAAGTTCAAGCGCAACCTCATGCTGCGTGAGTTCATCGCGTCCCAGGGCTGCAGCGCGCAGACCATGGCCAAGGCTGCGCTGGACTACATGGTCTTCGGCGAGGCGTATTTCTACCGGATCCCGAACGCCTTCGGGCAAACCGTGGAGCTTGACCACCTGATGGCCATCAACATGCGGGTGAAGGTCAAGGGCGGGTTCCGGATGCTGCTGCCGGACAACAAGTTCGAGGACTTCGACCAGGACGAGATCGTCCACATCAAGGACTACGACGTCGAGCAGAACATCTACGGGATCCCGGACTACCTGGGCGGCCTGCAGGCGCTCCTGCTGAACGAGGCCGCCACCCTCTTCCGCCGGCGCTACTACAGCAACGGCGCGCACGCTGGGTACATCTTCTACACCAACGACCCGGACCTCTCCGAGGAGGACGAGAACGAGCTGCGCGCTCAGATCAGCGCGAGCAAGGGCGTGGGCAACTTCCGATCGATGTTCGTGAACATCCCTGGTGGCGCCGAGAACGCCATCAAGATCATCCCGATCGGCGACTTCCAGGCCAAAGACGAGCTGGAGAAGGTCAAGAACATCACCCGCAACGACGTGATCGCCGCCTGGCGCATGAACCCTGCCTTGGCCGGGATCATCCCGGAAACCACGGGCGGTTTCGGGGACATCGAGAAGATCGACCGGGTGTACACCAGCAACGAGATTCGGCCCATCTGCCAGCTGTTCAACCAGGTCAACGATCACCTACGAGAAGACCGGCAGATCGGTTGGGTCGATCCGGCAAAAACCGCCGGAAACACTGCATAAAAACACAGTATTTGAGTGATCGACGCCCTATTTAGCGGCATAATGACAGTATTGGATCCAGGGGAGTGGTGTATGAGGATTTACTGCACAGCGTGTGACCACAAAGGACGTATCAGCTCGCGGGAGGAGACCACCCGAGCCTACGTGAAACTTTACTGCCAGTGCCTAAACGCCGAGTGCGGACACACGTGGGTGTCGGAACTTACCTTCAAGCACACGCTACGCGCACCGGCCCAGCGCCAGACCACCCTACTCCTCGATCACATCAGGAGCTTGCCGACCGATCGGCAGCATGAGTTGTTCCAGCAACTGGGCATCTCCCCCGCCGCCTGACCCCTCCCGTCCGATCGCTACGCCATCAAGTGCCCCACGCGGGCACTTTTCATATCCCCCATGGTCAACCCACCGCCAGATGCCTGCAACGCAGGCATGAAAGCCGCCTGCACGATCGTTGGTGATGGCCACCTTCTCGCCGCGGCGATACCCGCGCAGCGGCCGATCGGGCGTCAACGCCGCCCCCAAGATCGCAGCGCACCCGCCGAGGCCTGCCCGCGAGCGCTCCACGACACGCAAGATCGCGACCCGCCGCGCCTGATCACCCGCTCTTGATCTGCTGGATCGCCAGCACATCGTGCAGGCGAGGAAGCGCTGGGTGCAGGGCACTTGCCCTGCCGGGGTGTGGGCGAGTAGCCCACGTTGGTAAAGAATCGAGCGCAGCGAGCTGAGCCCCTTGGGGCGAAGGCATCATCTTGTTCCCTACATGCGATCGTCCAAACAACTCGTAAGCCTCTGATTTTTAACGCTTCGCGGTTACTGGTGGGGGTATAAAATTCCATTTAATTCAAAAGCATGCCGGCGCCCCGGTGGGGCCGCCGGCGGCATGGGTGAACCTGAGGGAAAAATGGTCGCGCACGACGATTCCGGCCAGCCTGTGGCCGCTGTGCGCGGGGGAAATACGGGGGGATGGTGAACGCCTGGTACGACCAGGCCTCGCAGGGGTGCGATAGAGGGTGTTACGTGGTCTTCTTGGCAGCGACGTTGCTGAGCAGGCGATCCAGGGAACTGGTGACTGCCGTGGGGCCCGTGGGGGGCCGCTGCTGGGGTTTATCAGTGGTGGGTGGCCCTGCACCACTGGGTGGCGTCTCGGGCGCGTTCTGCAGCGCGGCTTTACGCTCCTCGCTCTTCTGCCATTGATGGCGCTTCACTTGCCGCTGGAATGCTTCCAGAGAGGCCTTCTCGATGCGGGACGAGCGCGCCTGGTCAACCTCTCGTAGCTCCTGCTCCCGCTTCTTGATGGCGGACTTCTTGGCCTTGGTCCACTCGTATTCAAGCCCGAGATCCTTCCAGAACTTCTGGGTGAAGCGCACCAGGACGCGGGTGCGCACCAGGTTCAGCCCCGCCTCGTCCGTCTCGTCCAGGCGCACCTTCTCGATCCGCCGGTAGACGTAGTCGGCTTTCTCCATGCTGTGCAGAAGCCGGTTGAGTACAGCCGGCGAAACCCCGCTGTCCTCGGCGATGCTGCACTGGGTGTTCAGGAAGAACTGGCCCTGCTCGACATCAAGCCAGCCCAGTACCCCCGTTGCGAGATCGAGGCGCACCAGCAGTTGCTCGGGGATCCGCGCCAAGGCTGCGAACTTCTCGGAGCGTGTACGACGTCCGCCGTGGATCGTATCCAGGGCGCGCAGGTAACGCCCGCGTAGCTCTCCGATGCGGCTCAGCCGCCACAGCGCCTTACGGATCAGTGGCTTCTTCAACTGCTCGGCAGAGAGCTTGCGCGGGGCCGCGTAACGTTGAGGTCGAATCGGGGCGCGTAAGCCCGCGTGTGGTTTCTTCGGGTCCACACGACGGACAGCAGTAGGCCGCTCGTTTCCAGAGCGGCCTGCTGCTTGCGGCGCGGTTGTATCGGGGGGCGAACTCACGGAGTGGCGATCGCCTTATGGCTGGTCTGCTGCGACTGCTCAAGCATCACTTCCTCGGCCCGGGTGCGCAGCTCGCTGCAGCGCGCCTCTGCCGATCGCAGTCGCTCAACAAACTCGGGCAACTTGGCCAGGTCCTGGGCATCGATGCGGCCATCCGCCAGGATCTCGCTGCCCAACGACACCGTGCTGCCCAAACGGGCCACAAGCTGCCCGAATACACCAACAGGGTTGGCGTCGCCGCGCAGTGCTCGAGCACCGGACAGGCCGTGCCGGCTTGCCAGCTCGTTCAGGCAACGGTCCTGGTACTCGTCCTCGAGCGCCTGTACCCAGGCCTCCTCGATCCAGCTGGGCAGGTCCACCTCGCCGCTTAGCCAGCGCGAGACACGGCGCAGCCAGGCGCCCGAGGCCTTGAGGAAAGCGTCAGTGTCGTTGCCCTGGGCGAGTGCGTGGAAGTCCGGCACGTCCTTGGCGATCGCCTTGGCGGGGGCCAGGTCATGCAGGTGACCACTAAGCGCCTGGGCAAAGTGGTCTTGGCTGAACCCGGTGCGAGCGATCATGTCGGCGGCGTGCGCCACCAGCACCTGGTCGCGGGACACCTGCAGGTGTCGAGGATTGGACGTGTTCATTCGGAAGGCCTACTTCTACCTTTGATCACTGAACTAGCCGAATAGGCCGTAATCAGGGGTGACTGGAGACGCTTCTAAGCGACGGGCAAAGGTCGGCAGCTTTGAATTTTCCGTGCGTTGCCGCCTCTGCTTTCAGTGCCAACAGTGGGCCCATTCCATACTTGCCACGCACCCACCCCGAGACGGTTCCCTGGTTGACATGCAGCGCGTCTGCAACGGCGCTCTGGGTGCCGAAGTGCTTTACGAGAGATTGATAGATGTTCATGGCAAGCCCTGAAAATGGGAATTCCCATAAGACTACACATAGGAATACCTGTTTGCAAGAAAATGGGGTCTCCCATATCGTTCGGCCCATGGAATACAAAGACCGATTGAAAGCTGCCAGGCAGCACGCAAAGTTGACCCAGGGCGAGCTTGCTGACGCTATCGGGATTACCCAAACGTCTGTTTCAGACCTTGAGCGTGGGAAGTCGAAAGGCACGTCGTTCAACGCCAGAATCGCCCAGGCCTGCGGCGTGAATGCGTTGTGGCTCGAGAATGGGTTGGGGTCCATGTTGACCCCCGCAGAGCCTTCCAACGTTGCCCCCATGCTGCAGCCCCATCGGGAAGCACGCGAATACCCGCTGCTTACCTGGGTAGTGGCCGGTAGCGCCACTGAGTCATCGGTATCCCATCCCACGGGCATCGCAGACGAATGGCTGACATCCACGGAGAACGCCGGGCCCCGCGGCTACTGGCTGGCGGTAAAGGGCAAGTCAATGACGTCCGATACCCCGCCTAGCTTTCCCGAGGGAACGCCGATCCTCATCCGACCCGAGGGCTTTGAGCTCATCAGCGGCAAGTTCTACATTGCCCGCCACACCGGGACAGGCGAACACACGTTCAAGCAGTACGTCCTAGACGCTGGTGTTGGCTACTTGGTACCGCTCAACCCCGAGTACCAAACCGTCGTCCTGGATGACAACTGGGAGATCGTTGGCCGGGCGATCGACGCCAAGATCACCGGTATGTGACGATTCCTGCGCCGCCGGCGCAGCCAAGGCGTTCTTGCCTCTTTCCCCCAGCCATTGGCGCAGCTGGTCCTGGGGGCTCAACCGCCGATACTCCACAACGCGTTGCCACTGCTCCTCAAGTGCGTTTGCATATGCTGCCTGCCCCTGGTTGGCATCGGCCGGCGCTGAGGCGTCGCAGTCGACACTCTGGAACCTGCAGCACGGGCAGTCGTATCGGTCGTCATCGGTCCAGCCAGCAGCTATGCCCAACCGCACGCTCACACGCAGCCGCTCAGCACGCCGACGAGCGCTTGCCCAGGACTCGCCTGGGCGAGCTACTGCAGCGACTTCCGCATCAGTCAATGCCGTCGCTGACAAGCAGAAGGTCACCCTGCTGCCTCCCCGATCGAGCGCAAGTAGCCATGTAGAGCGACCAGCGAGCACTCGCGCATGAAGTAGGCCATCACCTTCTCCCGATTGGCTGGATCTACTGCTTCGCGCAGGCTCATCCTACGAACCGTGGTATAGTCACGTTCGGACATGATTGATTCCCTAAAAGTTGGTCAGTCCCGCCAGGACAGCGGCTGCAACCGCTGTCCTGGACTCTCTCATTCAGGTTGATGCTTGAGCAGCACCTTACCCTCCAGAACTTGCTTGGCCTGATCGGCCATGCGGTCACGCCCTACGTCAACGCGGATGTCTAACGCCGCGCCCTGGTACCAGGTGTCGCTGCCTTGAATCCGCACCGCATGCTCACGCAGCCACAGGTAGCGATCAGCGTTCTGGCGAGTTTCATCCCAATCAACGGTCTTCGGCTCGCTCGAGAGCTGCTCGGCTGTCTGAACTACCGCGTTGCTCAAAAGCTCCCAGAGAGAGGTGCGCTCGCCATCAACGTAAACCATAGCTGCGTCATCTCCGAGATAGGCAACCAGCCATTCGCGCGGAACGCAGACCATCTCGGTACCGCTCATTGAGCTCTACCATTGCAACTGCAGCGAGCGGCACGCCCCTGCCAGGCCAACCACATTTGCTGCTGATTGGGCGGTCCGTACTCAGGGCTTCGAACACCGTTGTGCAGATCACGCGTCGGCTGACCAGTGAGGTGTTTGGTTGCAAATTGGCCGCAGTGCCACTCTTCGAAGCCTGGGCGCTCAGCTTCGTTGGCTCGAGCCGGTACCGGGCGTGGGAGCAACTGGCGAAGCTTACGATGCAGCGGGGCCGGTAGACCGCGCTCCGCGTTCTCCAGCACCTCCTCAAGGACGGCGTTCATCGCCTCATTGCGCGCCATCAGCACGTTACGCTCCTCCTGGGCCTGGAGTAGCAACGCAACACGCTCAGAGCCGCCCAGGGACTCGATTTGCTCGATGGCATCGAGCTTGGCCAGCAGCGGTTCCAACCACATGGCCAGCGCACAAGCGAAGTCACAGGCCAGTCGATCGTTGATATAGCGCGTGAAGTCGTGTCGATTAAGACGATCTGTGAACAGCTCAGCAATGTAGCCGCGACCACCTGCAGCAGTGTCCAAGTTATGCTTCATGACTTCGAAGTCCTTTTGCTGGGAATGAGGGCGTAGACCCTTGGGCCATCGGTGATTTTCAAGAACAAGGCATTGCAAAAAGGGCACTCAGACAGGGTGTCCCACTTCTCGCCCCGGGGTGCTGGACGCGTCTCCAAGTTCCCGCGACAACCAGGGCATGCAAATTCAACAAACTTGATGCCTTGGGACTTGAGGCGGTTGTTGTACTCGGTATACCGCTCCAATAGGGTCGGCGCATTGCTCATCGGGCGCCCCTCCCCCTACGATCTAACTTGTCCGGAATTTCCGACGCTGGAGATCCTGGTGGTGCGCTATGCACCACAATATGGCCCTGCCCGATCTTGAAGTTCTTGATGACAGCGATGCATACGTTCCAAGCTTCCTGGGCGACGGCTTCCCCCGCCTCAACCACATTGCCCTGGTCGTCGATGATCGCCAGGCGCGCCGGTCGACCATCAGCCGTGGTAAAGCGATAGCCCGTGGTCACGTTGGCACTGATGCAGCCGTGCTCGAGGGCGCCGGTCTTGGGGATCCCGATCATGCTGGCACCCCTTCCCCAACGAGCATGGGAGAGTTGGCATTGATGATCAGGGCAATGGTATGGGCCTGCAGGTCACGGGAGCCTTGGAGGTTGGGAACTGTCCCCCACGCCCCCGAGTTGATTGCAGCGTCCAATTCAGCGACGGCTTTTCGATAGTGGCCGAGGGCGATTTCAAGCTGCGCCTGGGCTTTGCCAGGCAGCGTGATATGGATGGTCATCAAGCCCCCTCAAGCAGCAGTTCGGTAGTTAGCGACAAGTTCCGCCACGCAACCGTTCAGCAGCTCATAGGCCACCTCTCGATCGCTCGGCAGCAGAGCAGGAAGGGTTAGACCTACACCTTCCAGCTCGAAACGGAACGCAACTCGCTTGGGATCAGCGCTGCTCTGACGAATCAGAAGGGCAAGTTCCTCAACACCGTCTACTGGCAGGTAGTACGTGCCTCGGCGTTCGCGCACGGCATCGCGCAGCATTCCCTCGAGGTCGCTGACCAGGTCGTATTCTTCTATCTCGATGATGCCTGCAGGCAACGAAGCACCATTCGCCACGGACTCAATGAACACGGCCAGTCGGCCGCCATTGTTCTCACGCTTGGCCAGGGTGATGCTGTTAACGGACTCGCCCAACTCCACTCGAGCAGTCAGACCGTCACAGCATTGTTCAATGGCAATGCGGACCGTACCTCGCACAGCGGACGTGGTGCTGTCATGAATGTTGTGGTGATAGGTACCGCTGAGGGTTACCTGGCGGGCCAGCTCGTGACGGCTGGCCAGAGAGAGGCGAAGCATGGGAAGAAGAGTAGTCATGTGAGGGACCTCGTAAGGGAACGAGATCAAATATAGGAACACCCATATCTCAAGTCAACAGGAACTCCTATATTTCTCCTATGTCACCGATGCTGATTGGTCCAACAAAGCTGAATAGCGCCGCTCTCGAGGCGGGTCAGCCTGACACTCTCCTCAATCTCCAACTGGTCGAGCAGCTTGTCCCAGTCGTCCATCAGTTCACCGGGCATACGTGATATGACCGTCCGCCGCCGGTCCTGGGCCGCCGAACTGTTCACCTGACGGTGTATGCGCTGGGTCAGTTGATCAAAGCGGGTTGGGGTAGGTGACGGAGACGGGAAACTGAGGGGAGACGCAAACATAAGCTGATCCATAAGCACTGTACGTTCATACAGTATAAATTCCTACAGGCCAAAGGCAATACGTCCACAGCTATTCCCAATCTTCACTGGCAACCCAGGCACCGGTGCGCCGATTGATCTGCAGAACCCGATGCTGACCAGTACGGGAAAAGAGCTGAACATCAATGGTGCGGCTAGAGCGATCTGCGGCCCCTACACCTCGCATGTAGATCACGATCCGTTCGAACGTATCCATGACCAACTGGCGGACCTGCTCGCGTGCCTCGTGCTCGCCTGCTTCCACCTGAGCGGCTAGCTCTGCCCAGCGAGCTGCATGTGCTGGTCGCTCTACGCTCGAAAGTGCAGACACCTGGTGCTCCAGGTCCTTAACTTTCCTCTCGGCTACGCCCTGCAGCTGCTCGAGCTCTCGCGCCTTCCTAACGAAAGCCAATGGGGCGGCCCCGCTGTCATCGGCAAGTAATGCATCGGTCACCTTCGTCAGTTGGCCCGACAGTTTTTCAACCTCTGCTCGAGCAGCAACCAGCTGGTGCTGCAGGCCGCGCCCATCGTCCCCATCCTGCAGTAGACGCTGCAGGTTGAACTGGTCCGAACAAAAGTTGAGCAGCGCCCGCTCGATCGGCACAACGCTGCAGCTGCCACCCGCCGAGCACCCCCCGTTCTTGCTGTAGGAGGTGCAATGTAGTCGCCTGTGGCCATCCGCAAGGGTGCCGTCCTCGCGCCGTCGACTCATCAGGTTCTGGGCGACTAAAGCCGTACCGCAATATCCGCAGACCGCCAGACCAATGCCTGTCACGATCCCCGGAATCTCACCGTGCCCCCGACGACGAAGGCGCTGGCCAGCGAGGTGCTGCAGATCACCCCACTCCGCATCCGACAAGATGCGGGGATAGTAGTCCTCCAGCTCGTACTCCTCGCCATCGAGCGTCAACCGCTTCACCCCGCGCAGCGCTGGCAACTTAATCAGCCGGTAGATCTGCAGCCCTGATATCCCCCAGTCGGTCAGTTCGTGACCTTCCTGGTGCATCAAGTTGGCGGCCCGGCCCGCTCCCATACCCTGGCGGTACAGAGCCAAGGCGCGCTGAACTGCTGCCACCCTTTCCGGGATCAGTTCCCAGGCCTCACCAGTCCAGCGCAACCACTGGGGATCCTTGCCGTTGCGTATCAGCCCACGGAACGAACCAGCCCGCCACCCCTCGCACTGGCGCCGGATGGCTGCCTTCACACGCTTACTCTTGGTGTCCGACTCCTCATGTGCGCGAATCATGACGAGCAGCGAATAGACCAGGTCCATTGGCTGGGCCTTCAGACCGGCGCGGTTATACTCACGACCATCACTGGCCGTGACTACGGTGATACCGGCGTTGATGATCTGGGCCAGCTGGGCTTGGGCCTGGATCGGCTCGGCGCGACTCAGTCGGTCCAAGCCCTCCACGACCAGAACAGAACCGTGCGCGATGCGTCCGTTCTCGATCGCTTCCAGGAACACACCCAGGGCGCCTTGCTTGACGTGCCGTTCGTGATAAGCAGACAACCCCTCATCCCGTAACGAAAGCGTGTCATCTAAGGTAAGCCCCTTGCTGGCCGCCCAGTTCTGGGCGTACTGCAGCTGACGGTCGGCACTGCTGCCGGTCGCTTGCCGTGGATCGGAAAACCGCAAATAGCTGTATACTCGCGCGCCGTTTTTAGCCATTACCAAAAATATAACCCTGATGAGGATCATCCTATGATGACAGACAAAGCGCCGCGTGTAGGAATGATATCGTTGGGGTGCCCAAAGGCCCTGGTCGATTCCGAGCGCATCCTGACCCAGCTGCGCATGGAAGGCTATGAAGTCGTGCCGACCTACGAGGACGCCGACGTGGTGGTGGTCAACACCTGCGGCTTCATCGACAGTGCCAAGGCCGAGTCCCTGGAAGTGATCGGCGAAGCCATCAAGGAAAACGGCAAGGTCATCGTCACCGGCTGCATGGGCGTCGAAGAGGGCAGTATCCGTGACGTGCACCCGAGCGTGCTGTCGGTCACCGGCCCCCAGCAGTACGAGCAGGTGGTCAACGCCGTGCACGAAGTGGTACCGCCACGCCAGGACCACAACCCGCTGATCGACCTGGTGCCGCCACAGGGCGTGAAGCTGACGCCGCGCCACTACGCCTACCTGAAGATTTCCGAAGGCTGCAACCACAGCTGCAGCTTCTGCATCATTCCGTCGATGCGCGGCAAGCTGGTCAGCCGCCCGGTCGGCGAAGTGCTGAGCGAGGCCGAGCGCCTGGTCAAGGCCGGCGTCAAGGAAATCCTGGTGATTTCCCAGGACACCAGCGCCTACGGCGTCGACGTCAAGTACAAGACCGACTTCTGGAACGGCCGCCCGGTCAAGACCCGCATGCTCGAGCTGTGCGAAGCGCTGAGCAGCCTGGGCGCCTGGGTGCGCCTGCACTACGTCTACCCGTACCCGAACGTGGACGATGTGATCCCGCTGATGGCCGCCGGCAAGATCCTGCCGTACCTGGACATCCCGTTCCAGCACGCCAGCCCCAAAGTGCTCAAGTCGATGAAGCGCCCGGCCTTCGAAGACCGCACC
The DNA here is from genome assembly GCF_049310485.1 of Pseudomonas sp. GZD-209. Classification (NCBI taxonomy): domain Bacteria; kingdom Pseudomonadati; phylum Pseudomonadota; class Gammaproteobacteria; order Pseudomonadales; family Pseudomonadaceae; genus Pseudomonas; species Pseudomonas sp. GZD-209. The sequence continues at coordinate 51,726 of NZ_JBMOWQ010000026.1, read as the reverse complement.
CTGGCCCGTATCAAGAACTGGCGCGAACAGTGCCCCGAGCTGGTGATCCGTTCGACCTTCATCGTCGGTTTCCCTGGCGAGACCGAGGAAGACTTCCAGTACCTGCTGGACTGGCTGACCGAAGCCCAGCTCGACCGCGTCGGCTGCTTCCAGTACTCGCCGGTGGAAGGCGCCCCGGCCAACGACCTGGGCCTGGACGAGGTACCGGATGACGTCAAGCAGGAACGTTGGGACCGCTTCATGGCCCACCAGCAGGCCATCAGCACCGCCCGCCTGCAACTGCGCATCGGCAAGGAGATCGAAGTGCTGATCGACGAAGTCGAAGAACAGGGTTCGGTAGGCCGTAGCTTCTTCGACGCCCCGGAAATCGACGGCAGCGTGTTCATCGATGGCGACCACGGCTTCAAGCCAGGCGACAAAGTGCGTTGCCGCGTCGTCGATGCCGATGAATACGACATGTGGGCAGAGCCAGTCTGACGGCCCGCTGCACTGAAAATACCCCGCCCACTGGCGGGGTATTTTTTTGCATCTATGTTTGTGCAGAGGCCAACGCACACCGGAGCCGCCGAGGATGAAGCCGACGCTGACCCTGCACACCCCCCGCTATGCCGACTACCCGGAACTGGTGCGGATCTGGGAGGCGTCGGTACGGGCCACCCATGATTTCCTCCCCGACGCCTACATCCAACTGTTGCGTGAGCATGTGCTGTCCCAGTACCTGGATGCCGTGATGCTGGTCTGCTGCAAGGACCGCGACCGACGGATCCTTGGCTTTGCCGGCGTGGCCAATGGTCGCGTCGACCTGCTGTTCGTCGCTCCCGAACATTTCGGCCGGGGCGTCGGCCAACGCTTGCTGCGTCACGCAGTGGCAGAACTGAATGCCGAACGCCTGGATGTCAACGAGCAAAACCCCCAGGCCCTTGGCTTCTACTTGCACGAAGGCTTCGAGATCATTGGCCGCTCGGCAACGGACGGCCTGGGGCAGCCTTATCCACTGCTGCACATGCAACGGAGCCGTACAACGCCGTGAAGCGCTGCCCAAGCGGTAGCGGTTGTTTGCCGTAATGGCGCAAATGACACCAATTTGCAGCCCCAAACCTACCGAGGCAGGTACAATGAGCGCTTTCCCTGCCCTGCGAACTCATTGTCCATGTCCGAGCCTATCCGCCTGTCCAAACGCCTCATCGAACAGCTTGGCTGCTCGCGCCGAGAGGCCGAGCTGTACATCGAAGGAGGCTGGGTCACGGTCGATGGCGAAGTGGTCGAACAGCCGCAATTCAAGATCGTCGACCAGCGCGTGGAACTGCTGCCTGGCGCCCGCGCCGAAACCCTGGAGCCTGTGACCTTGCTGCTCAATCAGCAAGCTGGCCAGAACGTGTCAATCGCCCAGGCAGGCATGTCCATGGCCACCCTCAGCGAAGCCCACCGCGAAGGCCTGCGCCCGCTGCACAGCCACTTCACCCGCCAGGACTGCATCGCCCCGCTGCTGCCGGGCGCCAGCGGCCTGCAGGTGTTCACCCAGGACTGGCGCGTCAGCCGCAAGATCGACGCCGACCTGCGTCGCCTCGAGCAGGAATACATCGTCCAGGTCAGCGGCGAGGCCAAACCTGGTGCGCTGGAACGCCTGGCCCGCGGTGTGGAGCGCAAGGGCGTGGAGCTACCCAAGGCCAAGGCCAGCTGGCAGAACGAACAGCATCTGCGCATGGTGCTGAAGAACCCGCAACGCGGGCAGATCGAGGCGCTGTGCGAAACCGCTGGCCTGACGGTGCTGGGCATGCGCCGCATCCGCCTGGGCGGCGTGTCCATGGGCAAGCTGCCAGTGGGGCAATGGCGCTATGTCGCCGCCACCGAACGTTTCTAGCATTATTGCCGCGCGGATTGGTGCGGCTCTTGAACAGGATTTGCTGCAATGAACCACAACGACGTCATGCGTAGCCTGCGCTACATGATCAAAGCCAACGACCAGAAAATGGCCGAGATCATCGGCCTGGCCGGCCTGCAGGTCACCGCAGAGGCGATTGCCGGCTATGTGAAGAAAGAAGAAGAGCCCGGCTTCGTACAATGCCCGGACAAAGTCATGGCCTATTTTCTCGATGGCCTGGTGATCCACCGCCGCGGCCGCGACGACAGCCGCCCACCACAGCCTGTCGAGCTGCCGGTGACCAACAACACCATTCTCAAGAAGCTGCGAGTGGCCTTCGAGCTGAAAGAAGACGACCTGCACGCGGTGCTCAAGGCGGTCAACTTCCCGGTGTCCAAGCCCGAACTGAGCGCGCTGTTCCGCAAGGTCGGCCATGACAACTACCGCCCTTGCGGCGACCAGTTGCTGCGCAACTTCCTCAAGGGCCTCACCCAGCGCGTGCGTGGCTGATGCAACACACCGTCTCGCCGGTCGGCATCGTCCGCTCCTGCTTCAAGGAGAAGTTCGCCATCCCGCGCCAGCCGCAACTGGCGCCAGCAGCGCGGGGCGTGCTGGAACTGCTGCCGCCGTTCGACCAGGGCGACGCGGTAGAGGGGCTGGAGCAGGTCAGCCACGTTTGGCTGTTGTTCCTGTTCCACGAAGCGCTGGAGGACAAGCCACGGCTGAAGGTGCGCCCGCCGCGCCTGGGTGGCAACAAGAGCATGGGGGTGTTCGCCACCCGAGCCACCCATCGCCCCAACGGCATCGGTCAGTCGGTGGTGCGCCTGGAAGGCGTCGAGCCTGGGCGCCTGCTGCTTTCAGGCATCGACCTGCTCGACGGCACGCCGGTGCTGGATATCAAACCCTACGTGCCCTATGCCGATAGCATCCTGGAGGCGACCAACCAGATGGCTGGCGCGGCACCAGCGCCCATCGCCGTACAGTGGAGTGAAAGCGCCCTGCCCCAGGCTCGTGAACATGCGCTGCGCCTGGATGAGCCACTGGTGGCGTTGATCGAACAATGTTTGGCACAGGACCCCCGGCCTGCCTACCAGGTACCGCCCGTCGAGCGGGTTTACGGGGTGAAGTTCTGGGATGTGCAGGTGCGCTGGCACTATCCTCAGCCGGATCAGATCCGGGTGCTGGAGGTCGTGCGGGATTGTTGAGCCAGCGCCGGCTTTGCTCAATCCAGGCATAAAAAAACGCAGGCCAAGGCCTGCGTTTTTCGTTTACCGCGCTCGCCTTACTTCTCGACGAAGGCACGCTCGATCAGGTAATCACCCGGCTCACGCATGCGCGCAGAGATCTTCAGGCCGAAGCTGTCCAGCACTTCGCTGGTCTCGTCGAGCATGCTCGGGCTGCCGCAGATCATCGCGCGGTCGTCCTGCGGGTTGATCGGTGGCAGGCCGATATCGCTGAACAGCTTGCCGCTGCGCATCAGATCGGTCAGACGGCCCTGGTTCTCGAACGGCTCGCGGGTCACGGTCGGGTAGTAGATCAGCTTGTCACGTACGGACTCGCCGAAGAACTCGTTCTGCGGCAGGTGCTCGGTGATGAACTCGCGGTAGGCGACTTCGTTCACGTAGCGCACGCCGTGGACCAGGATCACCTTCTCGAAACGCTCGTAGGTCTCGGGGTCCTGGATGACGCTCATGAATGGCGCCAGGCCAGTGCCGGTGCTCAGCAGGTACAGGTGCTTGCCCGGGTTCAGGTCGTCAAGTACCAGCGTGCCGGTAGGCTTCTTGCTGATGATGATCTCGTCGCCTTCCTTCAGGTGTTGCAGCTGCGAGGTCAACGGACCATCCGGCACCTTGATGCTGAAGAATTCCAGGTGCTCTTCCCAGTTCGGCGACGCGATGGAGTAGGCGCGCATGAGCGGGCGGCCGCTTTCCTGCTGCAGGCCGATCATCACGAACTGACCGTTCTCGAAGCGCAGGCCCGGATCGCGGGTGCACTTGAAGCTGAACAGGGTGTCGTTCCAGTGGTGAACACTGAGGACACGTTCGTGGTTCATGTTGCTCATCGATGGGGCTCCTGAAGAAAAACGCAGCGCGCACAAGGCGCACAGTTGCGCGATAGTTTAGGGGCAGCGACAATATCTGTTAACTGAATTATCAAGATATGTGTTATCGGTTATATAGATATGCGATTTACACTTCGTCAACTTCAGGTCTTCGTCGCCGTCGCCCAGCACCAGAGCGTGTCCCGGGCCGCGGGCGTGCTGGCCCTGTCGCAGTCAGCCGCCAGCACCTCGATCACCGAACTGGAGCGCCAATCCAGTTGCCAACTGTTCGACCGCGCCGGCAAGCGCCTGAGCCTCAACGCCCTGGGCCATCAGTTACTGCCCCAGGCAGTGGCCCTGCTCGACCAGGCCAAAGAGATCGAGGACCTGCTCAATGGCAAGTCCGGCTTCGGCTCGCTGGCAGTCGGAGCCACCCTGACCATCGGCAACTACCTGGCCACCCTGCTGATCGGCAGTTTCATGCAGGTGCACCCGGAGAGCCAGGTCAAACTGCACGTGCAGAACACTGCGCATATCGTGCAACAGGTCGCCCACTATGAAATTGATTTGGGTCTAATCGAAGGTGATTGCAACCACCCTGACCTGGAAGTACAGCCCTGGGTGGAAGATGAACTGGTGGTGTTCTGCGCCCCACAGCACCCGCTGGCCAAAGCCGGCCACGCCAGCATCGAGCAGCTCTCCCATGAGGCCTGGATCTTGCGCGAACAGGGTTCTGGCACACGCCTGACCTTCGACCAGGCCATGCGCCACCATCGCGCCAACCTCAATATTCGCCTTGAGCTGGAACACACCGAAGCGATCAAGCGCGCGGTGGAGTCAGGCCTGGGGATCGGCTGCATTTCGCGCCTGGCCCTGCGCGACGCCTTCCGCCGCGGCAGCCTGGTACCGCTGGAAACCCCGGCCCTGGACTTGGCGCGGCAGTTCTATTTCATCTGGCACAAGCAGAAGTACCAGACCTCTGCCATGCGCGAATTCCTCGAACTGTGCCGCAGCTTCACCGCAGGCGTGCAGCGTAGCGACGAAATCGTCCTGCCGCCGATCGCCTGAAGGTCAACCCAGCAGGATCACGCCCCACACCACCGCCACCATGGACATCGCCACCAGTTGCGCGGCGCTGCCCATGTCCTTGGCGTTTTTCGACAGAGGGTGGCGCTCCAGCGAAATACGATCGATGGCCGCCTCCACCGCCGAGTTGAGCAGTTCGACGATCAGCCCCAGCAGGCACACGGCAATCAGGATCGCCCGCTCGACACGGCTCACCGGCAGCCAGAATGCCGTCGGGATCAGCAGCACATTGAGCAACACCAGTTGGCGGAAAGCGGCTTCGCCCTTGAAGGCGGTACGCAGGCCGTCCAGCGAGTAGCCGGCAGCATTGAAAATCCGTTTGAGGCCGGTCTGGCCCTTGAATGGCGACATGTGTCACTCACTTCATCGATGAAAGCCTGGCAGGCTAATCCGACACTGGTCAAAAAAGCGTGAAGGCGCAGGGACTTAGCTGGCGGTAACCGATTCAAGTTGTTGCAGCAGTAACGCAGCCTGCGTGCGCGTGCGCACCCCGAGCTTGCGGAAGATTGCAGTCACATGGGCCTTGATCGTCGCTTCCGACACGCTCAGCTCATAGGCGATCTGTTTGTTCAGCAGGCCTTCACAGACCATGGTCAGCACCCGGAACTGCTGGGGTGTGAGGCTTGCGAGCCCCTCGCTGGCGGCCTTGGCCTCAGCCGACACATCGACCTTCTCGAATGCCTGGGGTGGCCACCAGACATCGCCATCGAGCACGTTGCGTACCGCTTCCTGGATCTTGCTCAGCTCGCTGGACTTGGGAATGAAACCACTGGCACCGAATTCACGGGATTTCACCACGACCGCCGCTTCTTCCTGCGCCGACACCATCACCACCGGGATTTGCGGGTACTGCCCACGCAACAGGACCAGGCCAGAGAAGCCATAGGCACCGGGCATGTTCAAGTCCAGCAGGACCAGGTCCCAATCGGACTTTTCCGTCAGGCTGGCTTCCAGTTCGGCGATGCTCGCCACCTCAACCAGCCGCACGTCCGGCCCGAGGCCGAGGGTAACGGCCTGGCGCAGTGCGCTGCGAAACAACGGGTGGTCATCGGCAATCAGGATTTCGTATGTGGCCATCGATCTATGGATCCTGTTCTGTGCCAGGCGCGGGGATACGGGATACACCTGGCGGGCAACTCAAGGCGCGAACGGCAGGGCCGCCGGCCGGGACGGCACGGCGAAGTCCGGGGTAACAGCAGCTTCGTCGTGCCCGAATCGGCGCCAAGGATGACGAGCACGCACCGAGTGGTCAAGCCAATTGCCCGGTCGTACCCACCTCCCTGGCTGCCAGCCCCGTCAGTATGAACCAATCCGCAACGCCCGCCCCTTGGACTATAGGAAGGTATGCAAACGCCGGTGTATCTCATCCTGCTCATCGAGCGGCAGGCGCCGCTTGCCACTGAGGTAATGCAGGCTGAACACATCCAGATAGGCATCCAGGGCCTGCGAAGCCTGGCTGTCGCCGGCCAGGTCCAGGCACATGGCCGCCACTTCCGCCGTGCAGAAATGGTCGTCACGCTTGGAGCGACGCAGGCGATAGCGCGACATCTGCTCGGCCTGCAGGCTCAGTACCGGGAATTTGTCGAGGTACGGGCTCTTGCGGAACATCTTGCGCGCTTCGGTCCAGGTGGCATCCAGCAGGATGAACAGCGGGCGCTTGCCCGGGGCGCAGGCGACCTCGCTGACCACCCGTTCCTGGGCGACGAACTCACCAGGGAAGACGATATAGGGCTGCCACTGCGGATGTTCCAACAGCGCCAGCAAACCCTCGTCCACCGAGGTGCGCAGCCAGCCGAAGGCCGAGGTGTCCTCGATCAGGTCGGCGATCAGCCAGCCTGTATTGGTGGGTTTGAGTGGCTCGGTGTCATGCATCAGCAGGCACATGCCGGACTCGGCCTGCACCCTGGGCTTCCAGGCACACAGGCAATGCGTGGCGATGACCCGGCACTGCGGGCAGCGTTCGGCACGCGAGCCGCGGGCGACGAAAGGTTTGATGCTGCGGGCCAGGCGCTCGGCGCGCAGCCGCGCTACCGCATGGCTCATGGCTGCAGGCCTTGGCGTTGAGAAGGGACGAACACAAAAAACGACTCTGCGGATGACAAGGCGCCAGTCTACCAGAGGCTGCGTCATTTGCCGTGCAGCCCCGCCTGCGGCTCCTTTATAATCGCCGGTTGTGGCGGCCGGAAACACCGAGTTTCAGGGAACGCCGCCTGCCGGCGCAGGTCAAAGCGCCAGTCATCGAACCAGGAGAGATCCATGCTGCGTCTAATTGCCCCGACCCTGAGCCTGCTGCTCGCCCTGCCCCTGGCCGCCCAGGCCGCCTCCAAGCAGGAATACGAGCTGAAACAGACGCTGGAGAAGGTCGCCAAGGAAAGCAGCGTCGGCACCCCACGCGCCATCAACGAAGATATCCTCGACCAAGGCTACACCGTCGAAAAAGGCAAGGCGCTGGTCAACCACCTCAGCGTGCGAGAAAGCCATGCCGAACGCATGCGCGCCAACCCGCAGCAGGTACGCAGCCAGCTGGGCGACAGCGTTTGCCGCAATACCGGCTACCGCCAGCTGATGTCCAAGGGCGCAGTGCTGGTCTATCGTTTCACCGTCTACAAGACCAACCAGCCCATCATGGATCAGGCCTTCGATGCCGCCAGCTGCGTGGCCGGCAACAAGAAGAAGTGATTCAGGCCAGCTGATCGCTAGCGCGCCGCTGCTCTTCCTCGGCGCGCAATTCAGCCAACAAGGCCTGTAGATACCGTGATTGCCGCTCTGCACCTTGCAGACGACGCAGGCATTCACCTTCAAGGCTCAGGTGATGGGCCTGCGCCTCGCGCGCCAGCAACTGAAACAGTTGCCCATCCACCTCGATCACCAGTCGATGCATACCGCCACCTCCCGCGTCGCGCTTTTGCCCCCCTCCAGTAAACCAAAGCCCCATAAAGGCTGGGCCTGACCTGACCGACGGCCCGCTTGCAGGGCAAGCGGCGCAATGGCGCGCCAGCGTCTAGATTGATAACGAGACCCACAACAACGACAACAAGATGGAATTGCCACTGCATCATGGCCTTGAAGGCCTACTGCAATGCTCGGGGTGCACACTCGAGCCATAGCAGCCAGCGGCACACGCAGTGCCGCGGCCGGGACACACCATCGACCCGGTCAGAGGTTTTGCTGCAGAAGGAGACGTTGAATGCCTTACCAACCGAATGAGCTTCTGTTCAACCATTTCAAAGACCAGGGTATCGACCTGGGCAACATCGACAAGCAACTGCAGTTGGTCGCCCCGAACAGCCCCAACCTGCCGCTGTACCGCGACATGATGCTGACCATCCTGCGCATGGCTCATGACGACCGCAACCGCTGGAACGCCAAGATCACATTGCAGGCCCTGCGTGAGCTCGACCAGTCGTTCCGCACCCTCGAACGCTACAAGGGACGGCGCAAGGTGACGGTCTTCGGCTCGGCGCGCACCCCGCTGGAACACCCGATGTACGCCCTGGCCAGGGAGCTGGGCGCGACGCTGGCACGCTCCGATCTAATGGTCATCACCGGTGCCGGGGGCGGCATCATGGCCGCTGCCCACGAAGGCGCCGGCGCCGACCACAGCCTGGGCTTCAATATCACCCTGCCCTTCGAGCAGCATGCCAACCCCACGGTCGATGGCACCGACAAACTGTTGCCGTTCCACTTTTTCTTCATTCGCAAGCTGTTCTTCGTCAAGGAAGCCGACGCGCTGGTGCTGTGCCCCGGTGGTTTCGGCACCCTCGACGAAGCCCTGGAAGTGCTGACCCTGATCCAGACCGGCAAAAGCCCGCTGGTGCCTGTGGTGCTGCTGGATTCGCCCGGTGGCAGCTTCTGGCGCGACTGCCTTGATTTCATCAGCCGCCAGCTGGAAGAGAACCGCTACATCCTGCCCAGCGACCTCAAACTGGTGCGCCTGGTGCACAGTGCCGACGAGGCCGTGGATGAGATCAACCAGTTCTACAGCAACTACCACTCCAGCCGCTGGTTGAAGAACCAGTTCGTCATCCGCATGCACCATCCACTCAGCGAAGCGGCGTTGCATGACGTCGAGGAAGGTTTCGCCGACTTGCGCCTGAGCGGCCGTTACCACCAGCAACCGGACAGTGGCGCCGAACACGAGGAGGGGAATTTCAGCCACCTGACACGCCTGACATTCGCGTTCAATGGCCGCGACCAGGGGCGCCTGCGTGAGCTGGTGGACTTTATCAACTTGCCGGAAAACTGGGCCAAGCCCCAGCCGATGCACACCACTCAGCGGGCGCGAGAAGCCTTGAAGGTGAGCTGAACGAAAAATGCCCCGCATGGCTCCCTTCAGGTGGCCATGCAGGGCATCAGTAGGCTTTGTACGAAAAGTGCCTGCGCGACGATCATGCTGCGTTGAAAACAGGCTGGTGCGCCAGCCCGGTCGGAATGCTCATTTGCAACCAGCAAAGTCGAGCGCGACCCCGGCCGTTCCTCGCCTGTTTTCGCCTTGCCTGATCGCCACTCGGCGACTTTTCGTACAAACCCTAGTCGTCGAGATCCCGACCGCTGAGCAGCCGCCCGATCATCTCCATGGAAAAACCACGGTAAGCGAGAAAGCGTGTTTGCTGCCCACGGCTGCGTGGGTCATGTGGGCGCTGACCGGCGAACTTGCGCTGCCAGACATCTTGCAACTGCGCCGCCCAGTCCACCTCGCTTTCACGTAGGGCCTGGTCAATGTCACTGCGGGCAAGTCCACGCTGCCCCAGCTCCTCGCGAATACGCGCGGGGCCGTAGCCAGCACCGGATCGGTAGCGGATAAAGCTTTCGAGGTAGCGGGCCTCACTGAGCAGCCCTTCTTCGGCAAGCCGATCGAGCGCGGGCTCGATCAGCTCATCCGTTGCGCCGCGCTGACGCAATTTGCGCGTCAACTCCACGCGACCATGCTCGCGGCGTGCAAGCAGGTCCATGGCTGTCCGCCGCACGGCGACCGGGGTGTCGAGTACGGCGGACATGGGGCAGATCAATAACCGGCGTCGGCGTCAGCCATGTCGTCGGCATCAGCCTCAGCGGCAGCGGCCTTGCCAGCAGCAGCGACGGCGCCAGTAGTGAGCAGCTTCTCGCGGATCTGCTTCTCGATCTCGGCACCGATGGCCGGGTTCTCTTGCAGGTACTTGGCGGCGTTGGCCTTACCCTGGCCGATCTTGTTGCCCTGGTAGCTGTACCAGGCACCTGCCTTCTCCACGAAGCCGTGAGCCACGCCCAGGTCGATGACCTCGCCGTTACGGTAGATACCCTTGCCGTAGAGAATCTGGAATTCGGCTTGACGGAACGGCGGCGAGACCTTGTTCTTGACGATCTTGACGCGGGTTTCGCTACCCACCACCTCGTCGCCTTCCTTGACCGCGCCGGTACGGCGAATGTCCAGACGTACCGAAGCATAGAACTTCAGGGCGTTACCGCCGGTGGTGGTTTCCGGGCTACCGAACATCACGCCGATCTTCATACGAATCTGGTTGATGAAGATGACCAGGCAGTTGGCGTTCTTGATGTTACCGGTGATCTTGCGCAGCGCCTGGGACATCAGACGCGCCTGCAGGCCGACGTGCATGTCGCCCATCTCGCCTTCGATCTCGGCCTTGGGTACCAGTGCAGCCACGGAGTCGACGATGATCACGTCGACCGCGTTGGAGCGCACCAGCATGTCGGTGATTTCCAGAGCCTGTTCGCCGGTGTCCGGCTGCGAAACCAGCAGGTCGTCAACGTTGACGCCCAGCTTGCCAGCGTATTCCGGGTCGAGGGCGTGCTCGGCGTCGACGAAGGCGCAGGTGGCGCCGTTCTTCTGGGCTTCAGCGATGACCGACAAGGTCAGCGTGGTTTTACCGGAGGATTCCGGACCGTAGATCTCGACGATACGGCCCTTGGGCAGGCCGCCGATGCCAAGGGCGATATCCAGGCCCAGGGAACCGGTGGAGATGGAAGGGATGCCTTGGCGCTCGTGGTCGCCCATGCGCATGACGGCGCCCTTGCCGAATTGGCGTTCGATCTGACCCAGGGCCGCAGCCAAGGCGCGCTTCTTGTTGTCGTCCATTGAAATCCTCACGTGTTCGACTTGGCCCTGACGGCCGGAATAACTGTATAAGTAGCCAGTATTATTCCACAGGGATTCGTTTCCGCAAACCCCCGCTTGGCGATTTACTCCGCGCCAAGCTGTAACAAGCCGTCTAACGCGGCGATTACCGTCTGTCGGCGCACCGCTTCGCGGTCCCCGTCGAAGTGACGCCGTTCGCTGCGAACATGGGCTCCATCGGCCCAGGCCAGCCACACCGTGCCCACCGGTTTGGCCGGCGAGCCGCCATCAGGCCCGGCCACACCACTGACCGCCACGGCAAAGCGAGCACCGCTGGCCTGCTGGGCCCCGCGCGCCATCGCCTCGACCACCTCCTGGCTGACCGCGCCGACCTCGGCGAACAACGGTTGCGGGACGCCCAACTGGCGGGTCTTCTGCGTATTGGAATAGGTGACGTAGCCCGCCTCGAACCAGGCCGAGCTGCCGGGGATACGGGTGATGGCTTCGGCAATGCCACCCCCGGTGCAGGATTCGGCGGTGGTCACCTGGGCATTGAGGCGTCGCAGGTGCTCGCCCAGGCGGGTGGAAAGCGCGGTGATCGGGTCCATGACGGGCTCCTGAGTGAATTGCGCCCTACCCTAACACCCGGCAAGGGCTCACCGCGACAGGGCACGAACATGCTCCTGGCAGGCGCGCAGGGCGATCAGTCCGCGGTCGCCGGTGTCGGTGATGGCGATAATTCGTCGAGCATGCGCTGGGTCAAGTCGGGCGCGTACGGGGCCATGATCCAGGCCGCTGGCGGCGGTGGCGGCAGGCACTGAGCCACAGCTGGCGCCGCGCTCGACCAGGACCGACAGGCGCAGATCGGCAGTAGCAAGGCGGTCACGCAGGCGAGCCTGAGTCTGTTGCGCATCGGTAAGCTCCTGGAAATGTCTCGATTCACTCTCATGCAGCCGTTGCTCCAGCCCCTGGCGCTGTTCACGCTCGGCGAGCAGCAGGCCATGCAGCGCCTCGGCCTGATCCAGCCGTTGCTGCACCAGCTGCTGCTCCTGCCGGGCCAGCAACCGCCCATAGCGCCAGGCCTGCAGTTGCCAGGCCAGCGCCGCCCCCAACAGCAGGAGCAGCGCGCAAAGCCCAAGCTGCCAGCGGCTCAACACAGCACCTCACGGGCTCGCTGCCACAGCAGCAGGCGATCGGAAAGGCCATTGAGGCCACCATTGATGTGGCGGGTGATGCGATTGAACTCACCTTGGTCGGCCAGCGCGTTCAGCCCCCGCGAGTGCCAGAACCAGGCCGCCGATTCGCAGGCCCAGCGCGGTTGTTCGAGCATCTGCGGCTGCGCCAGCAGGCGTTCGTCACCGAACAAGGCACGGCTGCAGGCCTGGTAGTTGTTGCGCCCGGTCACTTGGATCAGGCCGCGGCCACAAAAGCGCTGGCCGTCGCCATCGGCCTCGGGCGTGTTGCCCAGGCGCAGGGCCAGGCTGCCGGTGTCATAGCGCGCCAGGTAACGGTCGCCCCCCAGTTCCTTGACGTAGCGCAGCTGGCCGGACTCATGGCCGACCTGGGCAAGAAACGCGGCGACACGCTTTGGATGGTCGATTTCCCAACGGGCCATGGCCTCATTGAGCGCCGGCAGGAAGGCCGTGACCCGCTGGCCGGCTGCGGGATAGATTTCTTTCAATTGCGGTTCGGTTAACACCATCGATGGCGGCTCCATTGCGGTCTGATCGAATGGCGGCCAGTGCCGCCGGTGATTCGCTCAGGGGCGATGGCTCGAAGCGCATGGCTTTCACATGATTCAAGGTGCGGCAGCGGCCACATTTGATCTGGAGCTCGGAAGCGGGCGTGATGCGGGCCAGCAGCTTGCGGCACTGGCCACAGCGAAAATCGATGAACATAGGCGCAGGTCCTGGCGGGTTGGCCACTGATGTCGGCTTGGGCGGCCTTGCATTCAAAGGCACGCCTGCGCCGACTATAGAAAGCCTGCCGCCCTACGGGCATCGGGAAACCTTCACCCTGTGCACTGGGCCTTGAGCGACGTCGCGCGACGCGGCGCCGCGCCCTTGGCCCTGGCCTTGCCCTGCCGGCCACCGCTGCACTGCACGGTGGTGCGCCAGCCACTGCTGGTGAATACCTGCTCCACCGACTCGATCAGGTACGGCCCATCGAGTCCGGCCAGAAACCCTCGGGCCTCGATTTCACGTTCGGCGAACAGGTCGGTACGCCCGGGCAGGTCCAGGCGCACACTGGCGGTATCGCGGTTGAAGCTGGCCAGGCGCGCCTTCGCAGCCTGTTCGGCTGCGGCCCGGTTGGGGTACAGATGGCGGTCGGTGTGCACCGCCTGCAAGCCATCCGGGGCGTCGCCATTGGCCAGCTCCACGGCCTGCACGCGACCGCTGGCACTGTCCAGGTGACGGGTGCGGACGGCCTTGTGGGTGCTCCTGTCAGCCAGGCGGAACTGCCACTGGCTGACCTCGTCGCGAGCAATAGTGACCACCCCCAACGCCTTGCCGCTGGCGCTTTGTCGCCCCTGACGCGGAAGCACCAGCAACTGGCCATTGGCGAGTTTTCCGGTGCAATCGTGCTGGCGGGCCAGGCGGGTGATGAAGTTGAAATCCGACTCGCTGTACTGGTCGACACGCGGTATCTGCACCGTCACCGGGCATACCGCCTGCCAGCCGTTGCGGGCAGCAATCTCGGCGACGATGCGCTGCAGCGTCACATTTTCCCAGCTGCCGCTGCGAATGGTCTTGCCACTGCCGCGCAGGTCGCAGGCCTTGCCACGGATCACCAGGGTGTCGGGCGGGCCGGACAGCTCCACCTCATCGACGGTGTAACGGCCCAGACGGCTCAGGGGCTGCCCGGCATAGCCGAGCAACACCTCGAGCACCGCCCCCCGGGCCGGCAGCGCAACGGCGCCATCACGGGCATCGATGCGCAGTTCGAATTCATCCGATTCAAGGCCCGGTTTGTCGGTGGTACGCATCAGCAACAGGCGATCGTTGATCAGCGCGGTGATGTCCTTGCCATCGGCCTGGATGCTGAACACAGGTTTCATGATTCTGCCTCCCTGGGGGCTACGCTGCGCGATCGGCACCGTAGCCCCCTGTCAGTCCCACAGTTGAAGGGTATTGCTCGCCACCACAGGCCGTTCCGGCAGCACTATCCTTACCCCGGCGCGAAACGGCTGGGCCTCGTCCGCGAGCCCCTGGTTGGCATCCAGCACCGCCTCGACCATCCCTTCGAGCTGCCCGTAGTAGTGCTGGCAGAGGGTGTCGAGCAGGTCGCCTTCAGACGTTATGCAGATCCTGGCCATAACTCACGAACTCCAGTGAAAAGCCTTGTTTGCGTGGAATGCCGCCGGCCTGCAGCAGGCTTTGCTCCTCTTCGATACTGGTCAGGCACCAGGTGCCAAGTACCTCGCCATAGCCGCTGGTCAACGACAGCGGCAACAACTGGCGACCAATGCTGCGCAGGGTCTGCAGCTGGCCAAGGCCGCCCTTGAAGCCGGGGAAGATTGCCCCGCGGATACTGATGCTTTCTTCGCCCAGGCTGACCGCCTGCTGTGCGCTGTCGCGGCTCAGGCGTTCCTGCCCGGCCCAACGAAAGCGTGTTTGCCGGCGCAACTGGTCGAAGGCCGCAGTGTCGAGGTTGAAGTAGTAGGGTGTGGCCCCGGCTTTCAGGGGTTGCAGCACCAGCAGATGGGGGAATGGCTTGATAGCCTCCGCCGCCGGTGTCGCCTGGGGCGCAAAGCCCAAGGTCGACAGCACGCCGTTGACGGTCGAACGCACCTCCCCCACCATCCGCCGAATGGCCGCACCGGCCTTGGCCACGTGGCCGGCGAACCCGTCGATGCGGTCACGCACCTGGCGGACCACGGCCACGGCCTGGTCATACTTGGCCACCACCTTGGCCACCCGTGCCTGGGCGGTTTCGATGGCGCGCATCGTGCGCTGCAACTTGGCGCCGATGATCGGACCGACCACCGGCAAGCCTTCCAGCTCGACGACCGCACCTTGAATATGGTCGATCGCCTCGTTCATTGGGTCGAGCATGGCGTCGGCACGCCGACGCCCTGCTTCTCCCGCCTTGACCAGGGCGTGCAGCGTGGCTTGCAGCTGCTCCAGGTAGGTCATGAAATGCTCCTCAAACGTGTGCGCTGTCGACCATCTGCGCGGGCTGGGCCCGGGCCATAAGGTCAGTCAAGGTGCGCCGTGCGATCTGCTCCAGTTGCTGGATCACCGAAGGATCGTTCAGGCTGTTGTTGAACGTGACGGGCATGTTGGCGGTGAAGGTGAACTGTTGATTAAGCGGAGCGGGCGTTGCTGCCGATTGCACTGCCGGTGCCGATGAGATCGGTTGCACGGGTGTCACAGGCAGCGCTCGCGCCACCTCACCCAAGCCGGGTTTATCGGGCAGATGCTCGGTCGAGCCCAAAGCCTTGCCTGACAAGCCACCGATAATCTCCCCACCCGCACTGCCGAGCACGCCGCCTATCAGCCCACCGATAACCGTACCTATCCCCGGCACCACCGAACCGAAAGCAGCACCTGCGGCAGCACCGGCCAACCCTCCGCTCAAACCACCAACGGCAGTACCGTAGCTTTCGAGCTTCTTATCCGGGGAGACATTGCTGCCATAAGTTTCAGCGAGCTGAAGGCCGGCATCCAGAAGAGCTATGCCAGGAACACGCCTCATCAGCTTCCTTGAAATATTGAGTACTCGGCTCGTAGCCGGACTTGCCCTGGGGCTTGCAGAAGTCACTGCAGTAGGTGCGCTTGTCGCCGCCTCCGGGGCTCTGGCAGAGGTTGACTCCAACTCAGGAGCCGCGGCCCTCTGCTCACCCACTGGCGCCATCAGTTCACCTTCATGCTCAACTGCAGCCTGCTGCTCCGAGGCTTGAGCCGCGTCGACCGTGGAAGCGCTTGTCTGTACCTTGTCTTCGTACATGACCAGGTCGAACAGGCCACCACCTGCTTTCTGCCCAAAGGTTTCACCCAACATACCGCCGAGCTTTGGAAGGTATCGCTTGAGCCGCCTATTCTTGAGCCTGCTTGCCAGCGTTGCCCCCAACAGAGCGCCGCCCAACTCGCCAACCGCCGCACCGACACCTTCGGCCCTTTCCTCGCCAGTCTCGCCAGTAAGCATCGCCTTGACAGCCTTGTCCCGCGCCTCACCAGCGCCGGCTTTCCAGGTTTTCCTGACGGCCCTGGTAACCCGTCGACTGGAGTTCGGCGTCCTGCCCCGGCCCATCTCATAGGCAAGTCGCCCCCCGACAATTGTCGCAGCCCCGATAGCCCCTGCGATTTGCATCCGGTCACGAATGCTTCTGGGCGTGCGCTGTGCGCTAGTTGAAACGTCCTTGGCGGGATCGGCCGCAGCAGGCACAGCGCGGCCCGGCGGTGCAGAAGCAGCACCGGCCCATGGAAGGTAACCACCAACCGGCATTAGACGCAGATAGCCCAGGCGCAAGCGCTCGACTTGATCAATCTCCCTGCCCAGTCGAAGAATCTGCGCCTCATGTTGTTCTGCCTGATTCAGAGCCAGCACCCCTTCCATCTGGCGCACCTTGTCCAGCTCTAGCCCCAGGCGAATGACCTCACCGATCAGGCGCCCGAGCCGGGTGTCATCAGCCTGCCTGCGCAGCCGTTCGAGCGACTGGCGCAGCGCATCGATAGCGCTGCCCAGCGGCTGAGGGGCGGTGACGCCGAGGGTGAATACCGATGTATTCGCCATGCATTCCTCCTTGTCACTCCGCCAGCCACCAGAGCATGTCGCAGTACGACATGCCCATGATTTCGCTGGCGGAAAAGTTCAGCTCCTTGGCCAGCCGCCGTGCGGCGGCCTTCTGCCGGGCTGGATCAAACTTCGTCGTCCTGCACCAGGCGAAAGTAGCCACTCTGCAGGCGGCTGTAGTCCTTCAGGGCCAGGCCTTCGAGGTCTTTGACGCCAACCTCTGCGAGCGAGGCGAACAGGTTCAGCTCACGCTGCTCGTCGTCCCCTGCGCCACCGAGCTGCGCGTTGCGAATGTCACGCACGGTCGGCGCCCGCAGCGACAGGCTGTCCACCTGCAGGCCATTGGCCTCGCTGGGGCGCGACAGGCGCACAGTCACCCGCTCGGCGCTGAGCATCATCCATTGCGGCAATTTCTTCGCTTGAGCCATTGCAGGTTCTCCTTACAAGCCAAGGGCGGCGCGCTGGGCGGCCAGTTGGTCGACACCGTCGATCACCCGCTTCATGCCCAGAGCGTCGATCTCGTAAACCAGCCGACCGTCCACTTCGAGCTTGTAGTAGGTGACGCCGACACTGTGCTTGATCTCGGCCTTGTCGCCGGACTTCCAGTCACCCATGTCGACTTCCTTGAGGGTGCCGCGCAGGGTGACCACCACCGGGTTGATCTGCCCCTTGAGGCCCTTGAAGGCGCCGCGGAAGGTGCCGTTGAAGCCGTTGCCGTCGGCCAGGCCGAAGAACTTCAGCGACTCGCGGCGCACACCGGTGGTGGTGAAGGCCGCTTCCTGTTTCTCCATGCCCTGGTCCATCTCGACCGCCATGTCCATGCCGCCAGGGCGGTACTCCTCCATCTTCAGGGTGAGCTTGGGCAGGGTCAGGCTGGGTACATCGCCCTGGAAGCTGACGCCATCGACGAACAGGTTCAGGTTGGCCAGGGTTTCGGGAATCATTGCCATGTAAATGCGCTCCTTAAGCGGCGGAATCGAGGACTTCGGTCAGCCACTGGTTAGTGACTTCAACGCGGAAATTGGGGTTTTCGGCAGGCGGTACGTCGGTGAAACGGATGTTCCAGTACACCTTGCCCTGCTCGAGCTGGCTGGCGGTGTTCAACTGCGGGTCGGCGTAGACCTCGAAGTTGATGATCGCGCCCTGGTTCTTCAGGTCGCGCATGAAGGCCTGCAGGCCTTCGGTGACGTCCTTGACGTAGGTGGCGGTGATGGAGCGGTCGACGGCCCACTTGTGGCCGTAGAGGATCGCGTCCATGACGATGTCCATGGTCCGCACCCGAGTGACGAAGGCCCACTTCGGGTCGCTCGACAGGGTGCGGTTGCCCCACAGGCGGAAGCCGTCGTCACGGATGATGGTGGCGATGTTGGCGTTGTTCAGCAGGTTGGCGCGGCAGCTATCGTCGCCATCGAGGAACTCCACCGCGCGGGTGGTGCCGGTGATGCCGACGAACTCCTTGTTAGATGGCGAAGCCCAGAAACCGTATTCACGGTCGGTCCAGGCGAACAGGCCGGCGACCCAGGCCGAGCCGGGTGCGTCGACAGTGGCCTCTGCGTCGTTGTCCCAGTAGCGCACGCCCGGGTCGACCAGGAATGCGCGCTTGGCGCCGAAGTTCTTGGCGTAGGCGATGGCCGCCTCATCGGTGCTGTTGGGACCGTCGATGATGGCGATGGCGCGCAGCTTGTCGGCCAGGGCCACCAGCGCGGTGCCGACGGCCTGGGTGGCGCTGTGTTTCGGCGCCACCAGCAGGCGCGGCTGGGCGTTGAAGCGGCTTTTGCCGTCGAGCAGCGCTTGCAGGCCGGTACGTTTGCCGTCGGCCAGCACGTTGCCGATGATCGCCGAGGTCTGCTCGGCGGCGTCCTCGACCTTGGCCACGCCGCAGGCAACGATGACCGCCTTGGCGCGGCTGTAGATGGCGCGGCAGGCCTTGGTGATCGGCGCATTCAGGCCGAACGCCGCAACCGCCTCGCGCTCGCTGGTGATCAGCACCAGGTCGTTGGCCTTGGCGGTGACGTTCGGTCCTTCGGTGAAGGTATCGACCAGGCCGATGATCGAGGAAGACGGCAGCGCGATGCTGCGCGCGCCGGTGTCGACGTTGGTCACGGTGACGCCGTGGAAGAATCCACTCATACAGGTTTACTCCAGGTTCGGGTATGAAAAGGCCCTGCGGGTGCAGGGCCTTGAGAGGTTGTTTGCGGGTGAAAAAAAGCCCCGGCGGTGCGGGGCTTCATTGGATGTATTCGGCGACCCATGGCGGTGCCACAGGGCGTTTATCGATCGATGGGAAAGCTACGCTGGCCGGCCAGTCGCGCAGGGCTTGCAGGTGGGCGAGCAATTCATTGAAGCGCTCACCGCTCAGCGTGGTAGTACGAGCCAGGTCGCGCTCGGCGCGATGCCGCGATACCAGCCATTCGTGGCGGGCGATTGCAGCGTCACGCCATGCCCGTTCACTGGCGGCGGCGTGGGCCGCCTGGGCAGCCGGGTCCAGCACCCAGGCCTGGCCACTCCAGACGTGCAGGTCATCAGGGCGCGGCTCGGGGGTCAGCCCCTCGGGCAGCGGCCCCAGCTCGATGCGCGTCACCTGGGCGCCGGTATCGGTGCGAAAGTACAGGCCCCGGTCGTCCTCGATCTGCACCGGCGCCTGGCCGTCAAATACTGCCCACACCAGGCCAGCGCCCGGCTTGGTCAGCGGTTTGTCCAGGGTGAAGGCATTGGCCGGTAGCTGGGCGCCGAGCCCTGGCACCTCCGGCAGCGCGACAGGGCCACTCAAGGCGCCGGACGGTTCGATAAGGTAGGTATGCATGTTGCCCTCAAATCAGCTTGATACGTGCAGGGAAAGCGAGGTTGCGCGGGCGGGACATTCCAAACATGTACGGGGAGCCGCCTGGCGCGACAGGGGTTAACGCTGCTGTGGTGACCGTATAGCTGCCGGCCCACTCCGTGTAAACCGCAGGGTCATATCCATAGTCCGCAGCGCCCTGTAAGGCTGTCGGCGCCAAGGCGGTCGCACCTTGGCCGCCGCTCGGGTAGTCCGCGACCACCAGAGAGCCACGCTGGCGACTGCCGGCCGCGCGAGCCGCGTCCACACCGCGCCCCTCATCCAGAGCGCGCAGGAACTCGCCGCGCAGCTCAGGCACGCGGAACGTGGCAGCACCGTCGCCATCAGTCCAAGCACCTTCCATGCCGGACCGCAAGGCCTCAGTTGTCAGCATCCCGGATTGCAGTGCGTGGTCCCAGAGCCACGGCCAGTCTGCACGGTTGAACAGCCCGCCGTTCGGCAGGCCCCAGCCCCCCGGATTGAGCGCAGTCGAAGTTTCGAAGACAGGGCGGCCCAGAGCAGTGTTGTCCAACCGATCAAGCGGCACCCACGCGCCGGCGCCGTCGCTGCGCAGGTGCCAGAAGTCACCGGCGCCCATCAGCACAAAGAACGCATAGCCCGCCGCACGCAGCCGGGTATGGAACTTGACCGTTTCGCCACCGGCCGCCTGTACGACCAGGCGATTGCCGCTGTTGTCGACGCGCTGCACCCGCACATCCATCAGCCGGCTGGCCGGGGGCAGGGTGATAGTGACCGCACCGGCCGAGGCGTCGACCAGCAGCACGCCGGTTTCATGGGGTGCAAGCACCTTGCTCACGGTAATTGGGGTATTGTTCAGCCCACGCACTGCGAGCAGGCCGCGCTCCAGTTCGGCTAGGTCATCAGCACGGCTCATTGGTCCATCCTCATCTGTTCAAGAAAAGTCGGCGGCATAGGCCGAGCCGACGCGTCGGGAAATGCGTTCGACTGGGGCCAATCGCGGAGCGCTTGCAGGTAAATCAGCAGTGCGCTGAACTGCTCACTTGTCAGTGTCGTATCGACAGCAAGGTCCAATTGGTCGCGATGACGGTCACGCAACCAGAGCCATTGCGCCAGCTCTCCATCGCGCCATGCACGCTCGACCAACGACGATGCGCCAGGCAGCGGCGCGTCAACCGGTGCGATGAAAACGCCTCGCTCAAAACGCCAACCGACACCAACCGACAGCCCCTCCGGGAGCCTTTCACCCATGGCGTCTCCCGTTACGAAACCAACAACAGCGCCATCCTGGATCAGTGCTTTCATCATGCCTCCCACCGTACGCGTGCGTTGATTTTTCCTGAGCCTGGCGAACCGGTGGGGATCCAGGCACTGATGCCTACACGCCCGGTATACCGGTCACTGAAACCTGTGGTCGCGCCTATAACGCTGCCGCTTGAGTTGCTGCCCACAGGTTCAGCGAAGATTGCGTAGTCCGATTTGGTGTAATCGTCGTAATCCGCAAAACTGACGACATAAGCCCGTGGGGTCCGAGCCCAGTTGAGTGAGAGCGTGTAGGCTCCGAACGCCCCGGACCAATGGGCGACTGCCTCAAGACGCTTACGATTTGCCAGCGGCAATACACTCGGGACGGAGCCCGGCGCGCCAGTCATGATCTTGGCCAAGAGCACATCGACAACCGTTGAATCGAACCCCGAGGCCGCCTGCCCCGACTCGGAACGCAACGCGACGGGGACTGGATCGGTATCGGTACCTGGTGCGATGTACAGTTGCAGCGCCCGGTCCCTGATGTTCCCGCGAAGATACAACGTGGCATTGACTGGCAGCGCGACACTGGTCCACTCGATGGTTTCCACCACGCGTGGTCTGCCCAGCGCCTTTGCCGGATCTGCTTCGGCCAGGGCGATCAGCACGCCGGCCGGTACCGTAACGCTGCCACCACCGCCTTCCATGGCAGCCCCAATGACTGCCAGCCGGCCATCTGCCGTCGCGACCGTCGGAAAATCCAGAGCTGCAAAGGGCAGCGGCCCAGAAAGCTCAAGGCTCAACGCCTGGACTTGCGAAGCCAGGGCTGCTACATCGAGCTGCCCTTGATTGACCGGCGCGCTCCAGGCCTTGATGCACCACATCACCGCCAGGTTGCGCGGGCGGTTTTCCATGCCGCCGGTATCAGCGGTCGTCTGGCTGCCAGATGGATTACCCACTCGCACGTTGGACGGGACAGTCAAGTTGTTGCCAGCAGCAGTAGAGCTGAGCCCCGCACGATCCTTGAACTCATGGTTATGGGAGGGAAAATCCGCCTGCTGCCAACTACCAAGGTTGCGCCCTGGATCGATTCCGCGCCCGTTGTCCCACCCCCGCAGAAACTCCCCGCGCGAATCTGGCAAGCGGAAGACCCCCTCGGCCTCACCACCGGTGTTGAACGTCGAGCCGAGGTACGCAGCCAGGTCCGGAAAAGCCGCAGCGCTCTTCTCACTACCATTGACTTCGAGAAAGCCCAACGGCACCGGGCCCTTGGGGAACGGCAGCATGGTGCCGACCGGGAGTGCCGAGGCCTTCTTCACCAACATATCGATTTCGGCCTTGGTATACGTGTCGACCGCCTGAAAAGTGCCGAATGCCAGGATCTCCACCGCCTCCCCCATGCCACAAGGAGCACGGAAGGTGATCTTCTGGCCATCCGCCAGGTAGTCGGTCACTTCCCGGCCATTACGCAGGACGACGGTGCTCCCAATCGAATGCGGGGCATTGAATACCGTTTGCCCCAGCGAGGCCGCAAACGAAAACCTTTCAAAAGTCCGGCCGCTGCTGACACCGCCACCCAGCTGGAAGTAAGTACCGTCGTAATTCAGGTCATAGAGCGCCCCGGCGCGCACATCACCGCCGACCAGGTCGACCAGACCGCCAGTGCCGGCCTTCTTCACCGCCACCGCCGGCCGGCCATTGATGCGTGCCGTTACCGCGCCAGTGTTGGTGGCGACGGCCTGGAACTGGAAGCGCTGGCCAGCCGCGTAGGCAGGTAGCGCCGCCTCGCTGCTCTTGAGCGTCAGCACCAACGCATCTGCAGTGCCGCTGGCCGCACCGAGCCAGGCCAGCGGCCCGGCGTCCTTGGCCACATCGGCGCGGCGCAGGTATTGCGGATGCGGGTCGGCGGCCTCCACATGGGCCTTGAGCTGATTGCGGGCGTACAGTTCTGCCGCTTCACGGGCCTTGTCGACGTAGTCGCGGGTGGCCAGGACGATGCTCGGGTCGATCTTCAGGGTGACGTTGGCCAGATTGCCGAACACCACGTGCATGCGGATGGTCTGGGTGCGCCCCGAACCTTGCGCCAGCAGTGGCTTGTAACTGGGCGCCGGCTTGGCCACGGCAATGAAGTTGCCGTTGGCGTCTTCCAGCGCCAGTTCGCGGATCCACCAGCCGCCGGTCTCCGGCGGCAGCACCAGCTCGGCCACCAGCACGCCGGGGTCGGCTGGCGACTGGTAGAGCGCGTTGAGTTGCGCACGGTAGACCTGGCGCACCAGCGCGCTCTGGGTCGGTTTCGGGGTCGGGTCCGGGGTTTGCGAGGGTTCGCCGCCGGCATCGCCGATCAGCATGTGGGTGATGTTCCAGGGCAGCCCCAGCGCGGCGGTGTTGGCCTGCTGGGCGATGCCGACGTTGGTCAGGAACCCACCGAATTGAGTGGTTGAGTTAGCCATTGAGGTAGATGTCCAGTATGTCCAGAGTGGTTTCGTTTACCCAGTGCGCGGCGCCCAGGTGCACGTCGATGTCCGCCGCTTCCCAGGGGTACACCTCGAGCAGTTCGCCCTCATTGAGGGCAACCGCCTGGTAGGCCGGCAGCAGGCTTTCGAGGCTGATATCGAGGCCGATGAGGTGGCGGCTGACCGGTTTGGCGTCGTCGATCAGGCGGCTCAGTTCCTGGTAAGTCTGCTCATCGATTCCGGCCTCCTCCACCCCCACCTTGAGGGCGAAGGTGCCGGGTACGCCGACCGGCTCGAGTTGCCACCATTCACGCACCTCGATCAGATAGCCGAAGGGCTCGACCACCCGTCGCAACGCGCCGAGCGTGCCCTTGTGGGCATGCACGAAAAACGCCGAGCGGATCACCGACCGTTTGATCGTCTCGCTCCAGCTGTCGTCCCAGCGGTCTACCGACCAGGCCCAAGCCAGTTGATAAAGCAGATGCGCCGGGCAACTGTCGGGGTTGTACAAGGTACGCAGCCCCGCCTTGAGGTCTTCGTCGGCGGCCGCCTCGAGGGCGCGTTCAAGGGGTGTGCGGTTGAGCGGCAGAAGGCTTTGCATGTCAGCCTCCGCGCTTGAGGTCGAAGCCGCTGCACCAGGCCGCCTGCGCCTTGCTCGGCTGCAGGTCGGCCCAGCCGATCAGCTCGACCCGGCTGACGCCGTCGATGTGCAGCAGCGCATCGATACCCGAACGCGCTACCTCAACGCCCAGGCGCCGTCGTGGGTTGATGGCACCTTCAAGGCGCCGTCGACACTCGGCGAGGATCGCTTCGTACTCCGGGCCGCTGCCGGCCATGTGCAGCACGGCATCGATGCGATACGGCAGTATCTCGGCACTGCGCACCACCACCCGGTCGGCGACCGGACGGATGTCGTCGTCGTTGAGGTAGCTGGCCACTTCGGCCAGCAGTGCCGGGCTGGCGGTGCCGTCGCCGTCCAGGCTCAGTACGGTGATGTCCACCACGGCTGGCGACGCGCTTTCGGCCGTGGCATCGGCAACCTGCCCCGAGGCATTGCGGGCATGCAGGATGTAGCTGTTGCGCGGGCCGGCGGTGGTCAAGCCTTCGTAGACCAACTGCACCCGCTCGCGCAGGGCGTCGTCGGACTCCAGCAATGCTTCGACAGGCGGCAAGGCGGTTGGGTCCGCAGCCTGGATGACCAGGCGTTGCAGGCTGACGTTGCCGGCCAGTTGCTCCAGGTCGCTGCCCTCGGCATAGGCCAGCAGCAGCGCCTTGGCCGCGTCGTTGATCCGCGCCCGGTTGAGCAGCTTGCGGTAAGCCCCGACTTCCAACAGCTTGGTGACCGGGTCGCTCTCCAGCAAGGCGTTCCAACCGTCGCCCAGGCGGCTGCGGAAGGTGTCCAGGTCATCCTGGTAGATCGCCTCGAAATCGAGGTCTTCGAGCACCTGGGGCGCTGGCAGCCTGGACAGGTCGACCTGGCTCATACGCTCACCTCCAGCAGTGCGTCGTCGCCCAGATAACGGCCGCTCAGGGCCAGGCTGACCTGGCCATCGAGCACCGCCACCACCCGCACCCGTTCAAGTGCCAGGCGCGGCTCCCAGCGCCCAAGGGCCCGGGCAACTTCGGCCTGCACGGCGCTCTTCCAGCCGTCGTTGACCGGCAGGTCGACGTAGCGACGCAACTGGCTGCCATAGTCGGGGCGCATGCGCCGGCTGCCGAGGGGGGTGGTGAGGATGTCTTCGATGGATTGGCGAAGGTGGGCGATGCCGCTCAGAGGCTGCCCCGTACGGCGGTCCAGGCCGATCATGGGGCACCTCCCGACGCAGGCGCACCCCGTTCATGAATATGCATGGCGTTCTCTACCTGTAGAAGAGCGTGATGGCGTGCGCAAAGCTGCGCACTCTGGTCGCTCGCAGGCGATCGCGCAGGGCTCGAGGCCTTGGCATGATTCAAGGTGCCGCAGCGCGGGCACTTGATCTGCAGTTCGGTGAAATCGCCCGTGCGGGCGAGCAGTCGCGCGCAATGGCCGCAGCGCAGGTCTTTGAGCATGGGCTTGCCTCCCTGGCATCGATTGGGTGGGCTCAGTGCTTGTGATTGGCGGTGTTGCCGGCGGTATCGATGATCCGACCGCCGCCGTTGATGTCACCGCTGACCAACAGCGGGCCATTGATGGCGACGTTGCCAGTGAGGGTGATGGACGTGGAATCGAGGGTGATGGCTGACGTCTCGAGCGTGATGCCGGCATCGCTGACCTGCAGTGTGCTGGCGCCCACCTTGATGCTGGCGTTGCCATTGGGCAGCTGGATGTCGTAGCGGCTGGCCTGCCAGTCGTAGCTCAGCGAGCCTCCGTCGTCGAAACGCCAGACCTCGACATGATCGCGGCTGTCCGGGGCAGCGCCAGCATTGCCATACAGGCCCGGCACGAAGGTACCTTGCGCGGGCTCGCCACTGGGACTTACCAAAACACCCTGTTCATCCAGGCTGGGCACACGCCAGTGGCGGGCCTTGCCGGCAGCGAGTGCGTGCCAGCGCACCCAGGTGCTGGTCCAGCCATCGCCGTCACTCACACGCACCCGGGCAGCAGCCAGGTCCACCGCCACTACCCGGCATGGGATCACCAGGGCTGCCAACATGCGATCGTGCATGGCGCTGGCGTAGCTCATGCCAAGTCCTCCGGCTTGATGTAACGGCTTGCGTTACCGAGGCCGGTGTCGGGGTCGAAACCGAGCAGCAGGCTGCCCGGCGGCTGGTCCGGCCATTCCCAGCGTGGCTCGCTCAACAGCACCGGCTGGTCCCAGCGCACCTTCCACTGGCCCCCGAGGTACTGGGCCTGGACATTGCGGGTCGCCTCGACGAACTCCAGGCCCCACAGTTGCTGGCGCAGCAGGTCCATCAGTTGCGCCGCCAGCTCGCTGCCCTGCAGCCGAGCGTCCGTGCTGGCCGTGTCCGGGGTAATATCGGCCTCGAAGGTGATCGCCAGTACCGAACGACCATCCCGGGGGGCGGCATCGGCGACCATGCTGACGATGCCGTGGCGCAGGGCCGGTAACGCCGTGTTGCTTCCTACAGCTGCTTCGGCCTCTACCGACGCAAGATCCGGTATCGCCTCACGAATGGTCTGGGTCAGCGTCGTTTGCAACATCGCCAACTGGCTCATGCATCCTCCTTCCAGGGTTGATCACCGTTGATCGGTTCGCGCAAACCCAGGCGCTTGGCGGCCCATCGTTCGTATAGGCCGATGGCCACATCAGCGCCGGCCATCGCCGTCAGGCAACCAAAGGCGCTGGCGCTCCATATCGACATGCCCGTTGCATACAGCAGCATGACCGTTGAAACCCCGCAGACCATGCAGGCCCCGGATCGCAGCGCCAGCCGCCTGACCAGCGACCAGCCTCGGGCACCGGCCTTGTCGGCGCGCCACATTTCGCCGCTGAGGCCGCCCAGCAATGCCAGGACGATCACCAGCCAGAGCGGCATTTCCAGCAACGTCTGTTGCTCGTTCGTCACTGTCCTGTACTCCTTGTGTGATGCCCGCCGGCGACATGCCGGCGAACGGAGGGTTGTTGCCTTCGGCATTCCAAAAAGCCCGGCTTGCAGGCTTTTCAGTAATGCGTTGGCGAACCGCTGGCCACGACTGGTGACGCCGCGCGGTTCCGCTTCAAATTGGTGTCTCCGACCGCGGCCACCTGCCCGCCGGATAACTGATCGTGGTGCTTTACGCTGCACACCCGGGCCAGTTGCCAACCCTCTGAACAGTTGAGGCCTGTTCATCGCTGCCTGTGTAACAACCGGTTGCTGACCGGCTTGAGACACAGGTTATGCATCAATGCATATGCAGTCAATGCATTTATTCAACTGTTTATGCATTTGATTTTGCTTAAATGCATGAAGGGCTTGTTGGACGTGAGGTGTAGGGCTTTTCTGCGGACGAAAAAAAACCCGCCGGAGCGGGTTTTCGTCGGGAATCAAGGTGGGTCAGCGCGCGTACATGCCCCACCAGAACACGTGGCCCAGCAGGCTGATCTGCTCGTCCTGCATCTGCTGGAAGCTATAGTCCTCGTCAGGGTGCTCATCACGGTTGAAGCTGCGCAGGCGGATGCCGGTGGGCAACCGGTAGACCTGCTTCACACGCAGCTGGCCGTTGTGGTTGATGGCGTAAAGATCGCCATCGATGATATCGCCGATGGTGCACCTGCCGGTGTTGACCCCTACCGTAGCGCCGTCACGCAGCACCGGCAGCATGCTGTTGCCACGCACCGTCACGCACTTGGCATGGTCGAACTGCACGCCGTTGTGGCGCAGGCTGCGTTTGCCGAAGCGCAAGCGTGCGTGCTCGCTTTCTTCGATGACGAATCTTCCTGATCCTGCTGCCAACTCGACCTCACGAAGAAAAGGAACAGACACCTCGTCATCCTCGACGGGGGTTTCATCGTCCCACAAGCTGATATCGCTCAGCGCCGCATGCGCCTCGGTGCGCGGCGCCGCTTCACGGGTGTCGCCCAGTTCGGCACGGCCGCGCAGTTGATCGGTGCTCACGCCGAAATACTCGGCGATCTTCGACACGTGTTTGTCGGAAGGGTCGACGATCTTTTCGCTGAGAATGCGCGAAAGCGTGGATTGCGGGATGCCCGTGCGCCGGTGCAGCTCCGTCGGGGACAGGCCGTGGCGTTCGAGCAGCGCTTTGAGAGTGGAGGCTACGTTGCGTTTTTGCATAGCGTGCATAATGCCGCCCACCCAAGGTAAATGCAATCACCCCGCGGCGCGTAGTTTTGCCCCACCCATACGCCCTGCAGCAGGCGTAAAAAGCCTGTACCATTACGCGTTTCGCATTTTGCCACCAGACCACCCGCTGTAAGGCCCTGAATGTCTGATCTCTCCGCACACACCCCGATGATGCAGCAGTACTGGAAGCTGAAGAACCAGCACCTGGACCAGCTGATGTTCTACCGCATGGGCGATTTCTACGAGATCTTCTACGAAGATGCGAAGAAAGCCGCGAAACTGCTGGATATCACCCTGACCGCCCGCGGCCAGTCGGCGGGCCAGTCGATCCCCATGTGCGGGATTCCGTTCCATTCGCTGGAAGGCTACCTGGCCAAGCTGGTCAAGCTCGGCGAATCGGTGGTGATCTGCGAGCAGATCGGCGACCCGGCTACCAGCAAGGGCCCGGTGGAGCGCCAGGTGGTGCGTATCATCACCCCTGGCACGATCAGCGACGAGGCCCTGCTCGACGAGCGCCGCGACAACCTGATCGCTGCCCTGCTGGGCGATGAACGCCTGTTCGGCCTGGCAGTGCTGGACATCACCAGCGGCAACTTCAGCGTGCAGGAAATCAAGGGCTGGGAGAACTTGCTGGCGGAGCTTGAGCGCATCAACCCGGTCGAGCTGCTGATCCCCGATGACTGGCCCCAGGGCCTGCCGGCCGAGAAGCGCCCGGGCGCTCGCCGCCGTGCACCGTGGGACTTCGACCGTGACTCGGCGCGCAAGAGCCTGTGCCAGCAGTTTGCAACCAAGGACCTCAAAGGTTTCGGCTGCGACAAGCTGACCCTGGCCATCGGCGCCGCCGGTTGCCTGCTGACCTATGCCAAGGAAACCCAGCGCACCGCCCTGCCCCACCTGCGCAGCCTGCGCCACGAGCGCATGGACGACACCGTCATCCTCGATGCCGCCAGCCGCCGCAACCTGGAGCTGGACATCAACCTGGCCGGTGGCCGCGACAACACCCTGCAGTCGGTGCTCGACCGTTGCCAGACCGCCATGGCCAGCCGCCTGCTGACCCGCTGGCTGAACCGCCCGCTGCGCGACCTCAAAGTACTCAAGGCGCGTCAGGACTCGATCCGCTGCCTGCTCGACGGCTACCGCTTCGAAAAGCTGCAACCGCAGCTCAAGGAGATCGGTGACCTCGAACGCATCCTGGCGCGTATCGGCCTGCGCAACGCGCGCCCGCGTGACCTGGCGCGCCTGCGCGACGCCCTCGGCGCCCTGCCCGAGCTGCAGAACGCCATGGCCGAGCTCGAGGCGCCGCACCTGGCGCGCCTGGCCGCGATCACCGGCACCTACCCCGAACTCGCCGGTATGCTCGAGCGGGCGATCATCGACAACCCGCCCGCGGTGATCCGCGACGGCGGCGTGCTCAAGACCGGCTACGACAGCGAGCTCGACGAGTTGCTGGCGATGAGCGAGAACGCCGGCCAGTTCCTCATCGACCTCGAAGCCCGCGAGAAAGCCCGTACCGGCCTGGCCAACCTCAAGGTCGGCTACAACCGCGTACACGGCTATTTCATCGAATTGCCGACCAAGCAGGCCGAGCAGGCGCCGGGCGATTACATTCGCCGCCAGACGCTCAAAGGCGCCGAGCGCTTCATCACCCCGGAGCTCAAGGCCTTCGAGGACAAGGCGCTGTCGGCCAAGAGCCGCGCCCTGGCCCGCGAGAAGATGCTCTACGACGCCCTGCTTGAAACCCTGATCGGCCACCTGGCACCGCTGCAGGACAGCGCTGCCGCCCTGGCTGAACTGGACGTGTTGAGCAACCTCGCAGAGCGCGCGCTGAACCTGGACCTGAACTGCCCCAGCTTCGTCGACGAACCCTGCCTGCGCATCGAGCAGGGCCGCCACCCGGTGGTCGAGCAAGTACTGACCACGCCGTTCGTGGCCAACGACCTGGGGCTCGACAACAGCACGCGCATGCTGATCATTACCGGCCCGAACATGGGCGGTAAATCCACCTACATGCGCCAGACCGCCCTGATCGTGCTGATGGCCCATATCGGCAGCTTCGTGCCGGCAGCCCGCTGTGAGCTGTCGCTGGTCGATCGCATCTTCACCCGTATCGGCTCCAGCGATGACCTGGCCGGCGGGCGCTCGACCTTCATGGTCGAGATGAGCGAGACCGCCAACATCCTGCACAACGCCACCGACCGCAGCCTGGTGCTGATGGACGAAGTGGGCCGCGGCACCAGCACCTTCGACGGCCTGTCGCTGGCCTGGGCCGCCGCCGAGCGCCTGGCCCAGTTGCGTGCCTATACGCTGTTCGCCACGCACTACTTCGAGCTGACCGTGCTGCCGGAGAGCGAGCCGCTGGTGGCCAACGTGCACCTGAACGCCACCGAACACAATGAACGCATCGTGTTCCTGCACCACGTGCTGCCTGGCCCTGCCAGCCAGAGCTACGGCCTGGCCGTGGCGCAACTGGCGGGCGTGCCGGGGCCGGTGATCCAGCGTGCCCGTGAGCACCTGGGCCGCCTGGAAACCACCAGCCTGCCCCATGAAACGCCGATTGCCAGCAAGAGCAAGGGCGAGCCGGGCGTGCCGCACCAAAGCGACCTGTTCGCCAGCCTGCCACACCCGGCCATCGAGAAGCTGGGCAAGCTGGAGCTGGACGACATGACCCCGCGCCAAGCTATCGAAATGCTATATCAACTGAAGAACCTGTTATAACGGCCACCCACACAAGCTGGTAGAATCCGGCGCGGTTCGCGAGCGCTGCAGGTTATTAGCCTGGCCTGCAGCCACCAACGTGAACCGCGCTGCCCTGGAAGGAAGGGCAAGCTGCCGTCGCCTGAGGAGAGAATTAGAAATGACCTTCGTCGTCACCGACAACTGCATCAAATGCAAATACACCGACTGCGTGGAAGTCTGTCCGGTGGACTGCTTCTACGAAGGCCCGAATTTCCTGGTGATTCACCCGGACGAGTGCATCGACTGTGCACTGTGCGAGCCAGAGTGCCCGGCCCAGGCCATCTTCTCTGAAGACGAAGTGCCTTCCGGCATGGAGAACTTCATCGAGCTGAACGCCGAGCTGGCGGAGATCTGGCCGAACATCACCGAGCGCAAGGACGCTCTGCCCGACGCTGAAGAGTGGGACGGCAAGCCAGGCAAGATCGCCGATCTGGAACGCTGATCGTCCAGATGCAAAAAAGGCCCGTAATGGGCCTTTTTTCATTTTCAGCGGGCAAAAAAAAGGGGCGGTTTGACCCGCCCACATTTTTTCCGTAGTCCCTGTATATCCCACTCATCGTCCTGATGAATCGCTCCCTGCGATGTCCTGGTACTCATCCTGAGCACCTGTGCCTGTCCGTCGGCACAGTTCGAATACTAGCGATTCCCACGGCGCCGGCAAGCGGCGAATCTCTCAAGAGATTTCAGGCGCAACAATCGCTAACACCAAAAAATAGCTTTATATTCAATAGCTTAGAAAAAGTACGTCAGTGAAAACGACATTGATTTACTAACCCCTACAACGATTACTTACATCACAAGTAAGCGATCGCTTACACGCGATAGCACAAGGGTAGATAACTAAACATTTCGCCTGCATGAACAAAAACGCCCCGAGATTATCGGGGCGTTTTTTGCGGCGACGTCAGTGCTACTGGAACAAGGACTCGCTGGACAAACCGTTCTTCTCGAGGATCTCGCGCAGGCGCTTGAGGCCCTCGACCTGGATCTGCCGCACCCGCTCGCGGGTCAGGCCGATCTCCAGGCCCACATCCTCCAGGGTACTGCTTTCATGGCCGCGCAAACCGAAACGACGCACGACGACCTCACGCTGCTTGTCGGTCAACTCGCCCAGCCACTGGTCGATGCTTTGCGACAGATCATCGTCCTGCAGCAACTCGCAAGGGTCGGTGGGGCGGTCATCGGTGAGCGTGTCCAGCAGTGTCTTGTCGGAGTCCGGGCCCAGCGAGACGTCCACCGACGAAACCCGCTCGTTGAGACCGAGCATGCGCTTGACCTCGGCTACCGGTTTCTCCAGCAGGTTGGCGATCTCTTCCGGTGACGGCTCATGGTCGAGCTTTTGCGTCAACTCCCGCGCAGCACGCAGGTAGACGTTGAGCTCCTTGACCACGTGAATCGGCAGGCGGATGGTGCGGGTCTGGTTCATGATCGCCCGCTCAATGGTCTGGCGGATCCACCAGGTGGCATAGGTCGAGAAGCGGAAGCCGCGTTCGGGGTCGAACTTCTCCACCGCACGAATCAGGCCCAGGTTGCCTTCCTCGATCAGGTCGAGCAGCGACAGGCCACGATTGACGTAACGACGGGCGATCTTCACCACCAGGCGCAGGTTGCTTTCGATCATGCGCTTGCGCCCTGCGGGGTCGCCCTTCTGCGACAGGCGCGCGAAATGCACTTCTTCCTCTGGCGAGAGCAGAGGCGAGAAGCCGATTTCGTTGAGATACAGCTGGGTGGCATCGAGCGCCCGGCTGTAATCGATGTACTTGTGCTGCTTGAGCGATGCGCTCTGTTTCGACTTGGTCCGAACCGAAGGTACAGCAGGTTCGTCTGACACCACATCCGTTTCCAAAACGATGCCTGTCTCCATCAGGAGCAGGTCGTCGTCGATGTCAAACTCCGGCACTTCTTTACTGAGAGCCATTGTTATAGTCCTTTGCTGAGTTCGAACTCAGACTCGAGCGTCACCTTTCCGTGGTAGCGCTGGAGCCTGTCCCCTCTACGTCGGAGGAACAGGCTGGGACAAAGATCAACGGCGTGGCAGGAACTGGAGTGGGTCGACGGGTTTACCCTGGCGGCGAATCTCGAAATGCAGCTTCACCCGATCAGTGCCCGTGGATCCCATCTCTGCGATCGTCTGCCCTGCCTTGACCTGCTGCCCCTCCCGAACCAAAAGCCTGCGGTTGTGGCCGTAGGCACTGACGTAGGTATCGCTGTGCTTGATGATGATCAGCTCGCCGTAGCCCCGCAAGCCACTCCCCGCGTAAACCACTGCACCATCAGCGGCAGCAAAAACAGGCTGTCCCAAATCACCGGCGATATCAATGCCTTTATTCAAACTGCCGTTTGAAGCAAATTTTCCAATCAGCACGCCGTTCGCCGGCCACGTCCAGCCGCCAACGGCGCGCTCTGCGGCGGGCACCTGGGCAACCGTTTGCGAGGAAGACGAAGACGCCGAAGTGGCCGATTTGCCATTGTTCGCCGGCGGCGGCGGGGTACCGACCGGGCGGCGAATGACTGTGGTCTTGCTCGACGAAGATGGGCTGCTGGTGACCACCGTTGTACTGCCACCGGCACCACTGTTGAAGCGAATCGGCTGGCCCGGACGAATGGTGTAGGGCGGGGGAATATTGTTGCGCGCCGCCAACTCCTTGTAATCCCAGCCGTAGCGGAAGGCGATGGAGAACAGCGTGTCGCCGGGCTTGACCACGTACTGCCCAGAGGTGACGGCCGGGCGCTTGGGCGCAGCATTGTTGCGGTCGACCACGCGCGCACCGCTCGAGCCGGTACTGGAGCAGCCGGCCAACAGGGTTCCCATGGCCAGCGCAATCACCACAAGCTTCAAAACCGATCGTTCCTTGCGCTGCCGAATGCCTGTGTGACCCACCCGCGCTCCCCTCATGGTGCCGAAAGATGACGATGCAAAATGCAATAATGTTGCAATTATAACCGAGCCGCCTCGCTTGGGGTGGCCCGTAGTGAACCGGCGAACGCCAGATACCCCGCCAGATAGACAGGGCCCGGCCGCGGGAATTCGTTGCTGACGCAAATATTCCGTGTTTTGTCAGGCCAGCGGGCCGTTGAGCAACGGCACGAAGCGCACCGCCCCCAGCACGCGGCGCGAGAAACCGTGCTCTTCGCGGACGATCAGCATCAACTGCTGCACCTCCCCTGCCGGCCCGACCGGGATGACCATGCGCCCGCCGGGTGCCAGTTGGTCAAGCAGTGCCTGGGGCACCTCCGGCGCCACGGCGGTGACGATGATGCCGTTGTACGGCGCCAGCGCCGGCCAGCCTTCGCAGCCATCGCCCCAACGGAACACCACGTTGCGCAGGTTGAGCTCGACCAGGCGCTCCTTGGCACGGTCCTGCAGGACTTTGATGCGCTCCACCGAGAACACCCGCTCCACCAGCTGTGCCAGGATCGCGGTCTGGTAGCCGGAACCGGTGCCGATCTCCAGCACCTTGTCCAGCGGCCCGGCCTCCAGCAACAGCTCACTCATGTGCGCAACCATGAAGGGTTGCGAGATGGTCTGGTTGTGGCCGATCGGCAACGCGGTGTCTTCGTAGGCACGGTGAGCCAGGGCCTCGTCGACGAACAGGTGGCGCGGGGTACGGCGAATCGCGTCGAGCACCCGGGTGTTCGACACGCCCTCCTCGCACAAGCGCTGGATCAGCCGCTCCCGGGTACGCTGTGAGGTCATGCCGATACCTCGGCGCATCAGATCGTCCTGTTCGCGCATCAGAGCACGCCCTCCAGCCAGCCCTCGAAGCGCTCGAAGGCGTCATTGAAGGTGCGGTCCAGCTGCAACGGGGTGATCGACACATAGCCCTGCATCACCGCGTGGAAGTCAGTGCCCGGCCCGCCATCCTCGGCATCGCCGGCCACGGCGATCCAGTAGCCTTCCTTGCCCCGCGGGTTGACCACCTTGGTCGGTGCCGCCGCGCGTGCCCGGTGCCCCAGCCGGGTGAGCTGGATGCCGCGGATATGCTCCAACGGCAGGTTGGGGATGTTGATGTTGAGCACGGTGCGTGGCGGCAGCTCCAGGCGTGCCTGCGCCTCGACCAGGCGACGGGCGATGTAGGCCGCCGCCGGCAGGTTATCGGTTTGTCGCGAGAGCAGCGAGAAGGCCAGTGACGTGCCCCCCAGGAAGCGCCCTTCGAGCGCGGCGGCGACCGTGCCGGAATACAGCACGTCATCGCCCAGGTTGGCGCCCAGGTTGATACCGGACACCACCATGTCAGGGGTTTGCGGCAACAGGCCGTTGAGCCCCAGGTGCACGCAGTCGGTCGGCGTGCCGTTGAGGCTGATGAAGCCGTTGGCCAATGTCTGCGGGTGCAGGGGCCGGTCCAGCGTCAGCGAACTGCCGGCGCCGCTCTTGTCTTGATCCGGGGCAATCACCGCGCACTCGGCGTAATCCGCCAGCGCAGCATGCAGCGCGGCGAGGCCAGGTGCGGTAACACCGTCGTCATTCGAAATCAGAATACGCATGGGCTGTCCGTCTGCCCTGCCGGCACCAGATCGACGAGTTCGCGCACCACCACGGTGGCGAAGCATCCGGCCGGAAGGACGAATTCCAGTTGCAGGATATCAGGCTCGGGATAATGCCACGTCAGCCGCCCAATAGGGAGCCGCAGGATACGTCGTTCGTGATCCATGCCCGCCCGCGCCAGCCATTGGCACAGTGCTGGATGCTGTTCGGCGATGGCCGATTCGATCGCCAGCGTGGCGCCACTGCTCGGGGCATCGCCTTCACCCCATAGGGGGCCGGTGGGGTGCAGGTCGAGAATGGCCAGCCGTGGATCGCTGCATTCGGCCTCGCCCGCGGGGAAGAAGCTGCGGCTGTCGGTGAAGGCCAACAAGTCGCCGACCTGGGCGCGCTGCCAGCTGCCATCGGCCACGCGCGCGGCCAGCACCTGGTTGAACAGGTAGCTGCGCGCCGCCGAGAGCAACCGCGAACGTACGTTGCGTTGCTCCGGCAACGCCTGGCGGGCCGCCCAATCCTGGGCATCGTGAACATTGCCACCGGCATGGCCGAAACGTTGGCCACCGAAGTAGTTGGGCACACCGTGCTGCTTGAGTTGCTCGAGGCGTGCATCGAGGGCCTGGTGGTCGGCCTGCAGCGCGGTCAGGCGCAGCGTGAAACCGTTGGCCGCATGGGCGCCACGCTGCAGCTTGCGCTGGTGGCGCACCTGCTTGAGCACACGCAGGGTTTCGTCTTCGGCACGGGACAGGTCAGGGTCGGCCTTGCCCGGCAGGTGCAGGCTGAACCATTGGCGGGTCAGGGCCTGACGGTCCTTGAGGCCGGCATAGCTGATCGAACGCACTGGCACGCCGGCGGCGCGCGCCAGGCGGCGGGCGGCTTCTTCGGTGTTGAGGTCACGCTTCTCGACCCACAGCCACAGGTGCTCGCCCTGGCCGGACAGCGGGATGTCGAGCACTTCGTCGACCTGGAAATCTTCGGCCACCGCCTTGAGCACCGCAGTACCCAGGGCCTCACCCGAGGCACGCGGCCCCAGCAGTTGCAGTTCGTTCATACCGGCAGCAACAGGGCAACCGCATGCACAGCGATCCCCTCCTCACGGCCGGTGAAGCCCAGCTTTTCTTCGGTGGTGGCCTTGACGTTGACCTGGTCGAGCTCGACCTGCAGGTCTTCGGCGATGCGCTGGCGCATGGTTTCGATATGCGGGGCCATTTTCGGCGCCTGGGCGACGATGGTGGCGTCGACGTTGCCGACCTTCCAGCCCTTGTTGCGCACGACAGCCAGCACATGGCGCAGCAGCACGCGGCTGTCGGCGCCCTTGAACTGCGGGTCGGTGTCCGGGAAGTGCTTGCCGATGTCGCCCAGCGCCGCAGCGCCAAGCAGAGCATCGCTCAGGGCGTGCAGCAGCACGTCACCATCGGAATGGGCCAGCAGGCCGTATTTGTGGGGGATACGCACCCCGCCCAGGGTAATGAAATCACCGTCGGCGAAACGGTGGACATCGTAGCCATGGCCAATACGCATAGAAAAACGCCCTGATTGAGACAGGGCGTGATTCTACCTGCTTTGCAGGGGATTGGGGGGTTGCAGCAGGCCTATCGGGGGGGGGGGGGGGGTGGCCCACCCCCACAAGAGAGAGGCGGGCGCCCCCCGAGGGTCCCATCCCCCCCCCCCCCCCCCCCCCCCCCCCCCCCCCCCCCCCCCCCCCCCCCCCCCCCCCCCCCCCCCCTAGGTTGTCAGGCCCTGCCCAGTGCCACCGCATGATGGCGCAGATGCTCATCGATGAAGCTGGCGATGAAGTAGTAGCTATGGTCGTAACCCGGCTGCAAACGCAGGGTCAGCCCATGCCCGCCCTTACGGGCGGCCTGCTCCAGCACTTCTGGCTTGAGCTGTTTTTCGAGGAAGTCGTCGCGATCCCCCTGGTCCACCAGCAGCGGCGGGCATTCACCCGCCTCGGCCAGCAACACACTGGCATCCCACTCGCGCCAGCGCGCCCGGTCTTCGCCCAGGTAGCGGCTGAACGCCTTCTCGCCCCAAGGGCAGTCCATCGGGTTGCTGATTGGCGAGAACGCCGACACCGAGCGGTAACGCCCCGGGTTGCGCAGGGCGCAGACCAGCGCGCCATGCCCGCCCATGGAGTGGCCACTGATGCTGCGCTGATCGGACGCCGGGAAGTGCGCCTCGATCAGTGCCGGCAGCTCGTCCACCACGTAGTCGTGCATGCGGTAGTGCTGGGCCCAGGGCTGCTGGGTGGCGTTGAGGTAGAAGCCGGCCCCCAGGCCGAAGTCCCAGGCGCCCTCCGGATCACCCGGCACCCCTTCGCCCCGCGGGCTGGTATCAGGGGCGACGATGATCAGCCCTAGCTCCGCGGCCAGACGCTGGGCGCCGGCCTTCTGCATGAAGTTCTCGTCGGTGCAGGTCAGGCCGCTGAGCCAGTACAGCACCGGCAGCTTCTCGCCCTGCTCGGCCTGGGGCGGCAGGTACACGGCGAACACCATGTCGCAACCAAGCACCTTGGAGCTGTGCCGGTAGCGCTTGTGCCAGCCGCCGAAGCTTTTCTGGCAGGAGATGTTTTCCAGCGTCATGGCAGGGGCCTCAGAAGTGGATAACGCTACGGATGCTCTTGCCTTCGTGCATCAGGTCGAAGGCCTTGTTGATGTCTTCCAGGCCCATGGTGTGGGTAATGAAGGTGTCCAGCGGGATCTCGCCCTTCTCGGCCATCTCCACGTAGCTCGGCAGCTCGCTGCGGCCACGCACGCCGCCGAACGCCGAACCGCGCCAGACGCGGCCGGTGACCAGCTGGAACGGACGGGTGGCGATTTCCTGGCCGGCACCGGCCACGCCGATGATCACCGATTCGCCCCAGCCTTTGTGGCAGCACTCCAGTGCCGCACGCATCAGCTGCACGTTGCCGATGCACTCGAAGGAGAAGTCCACGCCGCCGTCGGTAAGGTCGACGATGACTTCCTGGATCGGGCGGTCGTAGTCCTTAGGGTTGATGCAGTCGGTGGCGCCCAATTGGCGGGCGATCTCGAACTTGGCCGGGTTGATGTCGATGGCGATGATGCGCGAGGCCTTGGCCTTGACCGCACCGATCACCGCCGACAAGCCAATGCCGCCCAGGCCGAAGATGGCCACGGTGTCACCCGGCTTGACCTTGGCGGTATTGAGCACGGCACCGATGCCGGTGGTCACGCCGCAGCCGAGCAGGCAGACCTTCTCCAGCGGCGCTTCCTTCTGGATCTTGGCCACGGAGATTTCCGGCAGCACGGTGTACTCGGAGAACGTCGAGGTACCCATGTAGTGGAACAGCTGCTGGCCCTTGTAGCTGAAACGGCTGGTGCCATCGGGCATCAGGCCCTTGCCCTGGGTGGCGCGGATCGCCTGGCACAGGTTGGTCTTGCCCGACAGGCAGAATTTGCACTTGCCACATTCCGGGGTGTACAGCGGGATCACATGGTCACCGACCGCCACCGAGGTGACGCCCTCACCTACCGCCTCGACGATCGCCCCGCCCTCATGGCCGAGGATCGACGGGAAGATGCCCTCCGGGTCGGCACCGGACAGGGTGTAGGCGTCGGTGTGGCAGACCCCGGAGGCGACCACGCGCAACAGCACTTCACCGGCCTTGGGCATGGCCACGTCGACTTCGACGATTTCCAGGGGTTTCTTGGCCTCGAAGGCTACGGCAGCACGGGACTTGATCATCATGGGTCTCCAGACAGAGTGTCGATATCAGTCTCGCAGTGTAATTCATGCCTATTTGATGAATAATCCGGCCAACTAAAAAACATTATTGCCATACAGGGATAATCCATGAGCAGTCGCTGGGAAGGCATCGACGAGTTCGTCGCCGTCGCCGAGTCAGGCCAGTTCACCGCGGCCGCCGAGCGCCTGGGGGTGTCCTCGTCCCATATCAGCCGGCAGATCGCCCGCCTTGAAGAACGCCTGCAGACCCGCCTGCTGTACCGCAGCACCCGGCGGGTGACGCTGAGCGAAGCCGGACAGACCTTCCTCCAGCATTGCCAGCGCCTGCAGGATGGCCGTGAAGAGGCACTGCGCGCCATGGGCGACCTGGCCAGCGAACCCAAAGGCTTGCTGCGCATGACTTGCGCCGTTGCCTATGGTGAGCGCTTCATCGTGCCGCTGGTGACGCGGTTCATGGCGCAGTACCCACAATTGCGGGTCGAGGTGGAACTGAGCAACCGCACCCTCGACCTGCTGCATGAAGGCATGGACATGGCGATCCGCCTGGGCCGCCTGCAGGACTCGCGGCTGGTCGCCACGCGCCTGGCGCCTCGGCGCATGTACCTGTGCGCCTCGCCCGCCTACCTGGAGCGATATGGCCGCCCCCACAGCCTGTCGGAACTGGCGCGGCACAATTGCCTGATCGGCAGCTCCGACCTGTGGGCGCTGCAGCAGGATGGGCGTGAGTTCAGCCAGCGGGTGCAGGGCAACTGGCGTTGCAACAGCGGGCAGGCGGTGCTGGATGCGGCGCTGCAGGGGATGGGCTTGTGCCAGCTACCGGATTATTACGTGCTGGAGCATCTGCACAGTGGCGCGCTGGTGTCGTTGCTGGAGGGGCACCAGCCGCCGAATACGGCGGTGTGGGCGCTGTATCCGCAGCAGCGGCATCTGTCGCCGAAGGTGCGACGGTTGGTGGACTATCTCAAGGAAGGGTTGGCGCAGTTGCCGGAGTACAGGGCCGTGGGATAACCGCGTGGGAGCGGGCTTGCCCCCCGATGGGGTCAGCCCGGCAATCAGCGTCACTCGTCATGACCCCATCACGGGGCAAGCCCGCTCCCACGCCGCCCGCATCAGCAGCGCCTATTTCAACGGCGCCCAGCCCAGCGCTGGCGCAACCACTCCAGGTCTTCCGGCCGGGTCACCTTGATGTTGTCGCTGCGCCCTTCGATCAGGCGTGGCGCGTAGCCGGCCCACTCGATGGCGGAGGACTCATCGGTGACCGCCACATCCGACACCAGGCACTCGGCCAGCGCCCGGTGCAGCATCCCCAGACGGAACATCTGCGGCGTATACGCCAGCCAGACGGTACTGCGATCCACCGTGGCGCTCACCCGGCCATCGGCGCCGGCACGCTTGAGGGTGTCCCGCGCCGGGACCGCCAACAAGCCACCCACGGCGTCATCGGCCAACTCGGCCAACAACCGGTCCAGGTCGCTACGCGCCAGGTTGGGCCGCGCCGCATCGTGCACCAGTACCCAGTCGTCGTCCGACGCCCCCTGGGCATGCAGCAACAGCAAGGCATTGAGCACCGAGTCGGCACGCTCGCGCCCGCCCGGGGCACGCTGGATGCGCCCATCGCTGGCACAGCGCAGGCCGGGCCAGTAAGGGTCTTCATCGGCAATACTGACCACCACGCCCTTGAGCGCGGGGTGGCCTAGAAAACAGTCGAGGCTATGCTCGAGGATTGTCTGCCCGCCCAACTGCAGATACTGCTTGGGCCGGTCGGCAGCCATGCGGGCACCAACGCCCGCGGCGGGAATCACGGCCCAGAAGGCCGGCAATTGCTGAGTCATTTTTGCGGCAGCTGGTAGAGGGTTTCGCCCTCTTTGACCATCCCCAGTTCATGACGAGCCCGTTCTTCCACGGTCTCCATACCTTTCTTCAGCTCCAGGACCTCCGCATCGAGCACGCGATTACGCTCCAGCAGCCGTTCGTTCTCGGCGTGCTGTTCGTCAATCTGCTGCTTGAGCTCGGTCACTTGCGCCAGGCTGCCATTACCCACCCAAAGGCGATATTGCAGGCCGCCGAGCAGCAGGAGCAGAACGAGAAACAACCAATAGGGACTGCGCATGAAGATATCCAGGGTATAAGGCCGCCGCAGCGAGCTTCCGATAGCACGAAGCCTGGCCGAGGCCAGGCTTCGTCGACAGAAACCCGTGTGAAGCATCTGAACATTCAGTACGAATGTTCAGGCTGCCTCGGCTGCTGCCTTTTTACCATCTCTTGCTCAGCCGCGAAACTCGGCGCGGCCACGGTAGACGGCCTTGGCACCCAGTTGCTCTTCGATACGCAGCAGCTGGTTGTACTTGCTGACGCGGTCGGAGCGGCACAGCGAGCCGGTCTTGATCTGGCCAGCAGCGGTACCAACGGCCAGGTCGGCAATGGTCGAGTCCTCGGTTTCACCCGAACGGTGCGAAATCACCGCGGTGTAGCCGGCGGCCTTGGCCATCTGGATGGCTTCCAGGGTTTCGGTCAGCGAGCCGATCTGGTTGAACTTGATCAGGATCGAGTTACCGATGCCCTTCTCGATGCCTTCCTTGAGGATCTTGGTGTTGGTAACGAACAGGTCGTCGCCCACCAGCTGGACTTTCTCGCCGATCTTGTCGGTGAGGATTTTCCA
This sequence comes from Pseudomonas sp. GZD-209, assembly GCF_049310485.1. Lineage (NCBI taxonomy): Bacteria > Pseudomonadati > Pseudomonadota > Gammaproteobacteria > Pseudomonadales > Pseudomonadaceae > Pseudomonas > Pseudomonas sp. GZD-209. Next base: position 10,153 of record NZ_JBMOWQ010000026.1, on the reverse strand, counting down.
GCCAGCCCAGTCGGACTCGTCCAGGCCGTCTTCGATCGAGATGATCGGGAAACGCTCGGTCAGGCCTTTGAGGTACTCGGCGAAACCTTCGGCGTCGAACGACCTGCCTTCACCGGACAGGTTGTACTTGCCGTCTTCGTAGAACTCGGAAGCGGCGCAGTCCAGGGCCAGGGTCACGTCGGTGCCCAGCTTGTAGCCGGCTTTCTCGACGGCTTCGGCGATGGCGGCCAGGGCGTCTTCGTTGGAAGCCAGGTTCGGCGCGAAGCCACCTTCGTCACCGACGGCGGTGTTCAGGCCACGGGCCTTGAGCACGGCTTTGAGGTGGTGGAAGATCTCGGTGCCCATGCGCAGGCCGTCGGAGAAGGTCTTGGCGCCAACCGGCTGCACCATGAACTCCTGGATGTCGACGTTGTTGTCGGCGTGCTCACCGCCGTTGATGATGTTCATCATCGGTACCGGCATGGAGTACTGGCCCGGGGTGCCGTTGAGGTTGGCGATGTGCGCGTACAGCGGCAGGTCCAGGTCCTGGGCGGCGGCCTTGGCGGCAGCCAGGGAAACAGCCAGGATGGCGTTGGCGCCCAGCTTGGCCTTGTTCTCGGTACCGTCCAGTTCGATCATGGCGCGGTCGAGGGCTTTCTGGTCCGATGGGTCCTTGCCCAGCAGCAACTCGCGGATCGGGCCGTTGATGTTGCCGACGGCCTTCAGCACGCCCTTGCCCAGGTAACGGCTCTTGTCGCCATCACGCAGCTCCAGCGCTTCGCGCGAGCCAGTGGAAGCACCAGACGGCGCGCAGGCGCTGCCGATGATGCCGTTGTCGAGCAGCACGTCGGCTTCCACGGTGGGGTTGCCACGGGAATCGAGAACTTCACGACCTTTGATGTCGACGATCTTTGCCATTGTTGTAAGCACTCCAGAATTGACGAAACTAACGCAACTTTTGGGAATTCTTGCCGTTCACCAGGCGACATGGCACGGGCAGGCCTGGCGAAGGGAGCCCCTGACCGATAGGTCAGGGGTTGGAACGGGCGGTACTTTACCCGAGAAATGAGCTTTACGCGGTTTCTACCGTCGGAAAACTTTTCACCAGGTCGTCCAGCTGCTTGAGCTGGGCGAGGAACGGCTCCAGCTTGTCCAGGCGCAGGGCGCACGGGCCGTCGCACTTGGCGTTGTCCGGGTCCGGGTGGGCTTCGAGGAACAGCCCGGCCAGGCCCTGGCTCATGCCGGCCTTGGCCAGGTCGGTGACCTGGGCACGGCGGCCACCGGCGGAGTCGGCACGGCCGCCCGGCGTCTGCAGCGAGTGGGTGACGTCGAAGAACACCGGGTACTCGAACTGCTTCATGATGCCGAAGCCGAGCATGTCCACCACCAGGTTGTTGTAGCCGAAGCTCGAACCGCGCTCACACAGGATGAGCTGGTCGTTGCCGGCTTCGACGCACTTGGCGAGGATGTGCTTCATCTCGTGGGGCGCAAGGAACTGCGCCTTCTTGATGTTGATCACCGCACCGGTCTTGGCCATCGCCACCACCAGGTCGGTCTGGCGCGACAGGAAGGCCGGCAACTGGATGATGTCGCACACCTTGGCCACCGGCTCGCACTGGTAGGGCTCGTGCACGTCGGTGATCACCGGCACGTTGAAGGTCTGCTTGATCTCTTCGAAGATCTTCAGGCCTTCTTCCATGCCCGGGCCACGGTACGAGGCCACCGACGAGCGGTTGGCCTTGTCGAAGCTGGCCTTGAACACGTACGGGATGCCGAGTTTCTCGGTCACCCGCACGTACTCCTCGCAGACCTTCATTGCCAGGTCACGGGACTCCAGGACGTTCATGCCGCCGAACAGGACGAACGGCTTGTCGTTGGCGATCTCGATGTTACCGACGCGAATGATCTTCTGAGTCATGGATCAGGCCTTGTTCTTCTGTGCCAGGGCTGCCTTGACGAAGCCGCTGAACAGCGGGTGACCGTCACGTGGCGTCGAGGTGAACTCCGGGTGGAACTGGCAGGCGACGAACCATGGGTGGTCCTTGGACTCGACCACTTCCACCAGCGCGCCGTCTTCGGAACGACCCGAGACCACCAGGCCGGCGTCGACCAGTTGTGGCAGCAGGTTGTTGTTCACTTCGTAGCGGTGACGGTGACGCTCGGTGATGATGTCCTTGCCGTAGCAGTCGTGCACTTTCGAGCCCGATGCCAGCTGGCAGTCCTGTGCGCCCAGGCGCATGGTGCCGCCCAGGTCGGAGGCTTCGGTACGGGTCTCGACCGCGCCGGTGGCGTCTGCCCACTCGGTGATCAGGCCGACGACCGGGTGGCCGCTGTTGCGGTCGAACTCGGTGGAGTTGGCGTCTTTCCAGCCCATCACGTTACGGGCGAACTCGATCACGGCCACCTGCATGCCGAGGCAGATGCCCAGGTACGGGACCTTGTTCTCACGGGCGTACTGCACCGCGGTGATCTTGCCTTCCACGCCGCGCAGGCCGAAACCGCCCGGGACCAGGATGGCATCGGCGCCTTCGAGCAGGCTGGTGCCCTGGTTCTCGATGTCTTCGGAGTCGATGTAGCGCAGGTTGACCTTGGTGCGGTTGGTGATGCCGGCGTGGCTCATCGCTTCGATCAGCGACTTGTACGCATCCAGCAGCTCCATGTACTTGCCGACCATGGCGATGGTCACTTCCTGCTCAGGATTGAGCTTGGCATCGACCACCTTGTCCCACTCGGACAGGTCGGCGCTGTTGCACTGCAGGGCGAAGCGCTCGACGACGAAGTCGTCCAGGCCTTGTGCGTGCAGTACGCCAGGGATCTTGTAGATGGTGTCGACGTCTTCCAGCGAAATCACCGCACGCTCTTCAACGTTGGTGAACAGCGCAATCTTGCGGCGCGACGAGGCGTCGACCGGGTGGTCGGAACGGCAGATCAGCACGTCAGGCTGCAGGCCGATGGAGCGCAGCTCCTTGACCGAGTGCTGAGTCGGCTTGGTCTTGGTCTCACCGGCGGTGGCGATGTACGGCACCAGCGTCAGGTGCATCAGCATGGCGCGCTTGGAGCCCACTTCGACGCGCAGCTGGCGGATGGCCTCGAGGAACGGCTGCGACTCGATGTCACCCACGGTGCCGCCGATCTCGACCAGCGCGACGTCGGCATCGCCGGCGCCCTTGATGATGCGACGCTTGATTTCGTCGGTGATGTGCGGGATGACCTGGATGGTCGCGCCCAGGTAGTCACCACGGCGCTCTTTGCGCAGCACGTGCTCGTAGATACGGCCGGTGGTGAAGTTGTTGTTCTGGGTCATCGTGGTGCGGATGAACCGCTCGTAGTGGCCCAGGTCGAGGTCGGTCTCGGCGCCGTCGTGGGTGACGAATACTTCACCGTGCTGGAACGGGCTCATGGTGCCCGGGTCGACGTTGATGTACGGGTCCAGCTTGAGCATGGTGACTTTGAGCCCCCGCGCTTCCAGGATGGCCGCCAGGGAAGCCGAGGCAATGCCTTTCCCCAATGAAGAAACAACACCGCCCGTGACGAATATGTAGCGCGTCATGAAAAACCCTAGAAGTCTGCGTTAAGGCGGCACGCGCCGCCGGAGAAAGCGAAGGAAGGCCGAAGCCCCCGATCACCTGCGTCAATCACAGTGCATCTCGAACAACTGCCGCGTCTGTACAGACCAGGGGTATCCCCGGCATGGAGCTCGCTCGTCATTTTAAGAATCAGCCCAGCAAAAAACTGCTTGGTAATCGGCAACCCCTGTGTTTTCGAGGAACCCACAGAAGTTGTATCAAGAAGGGAGGGTAGTCTACCGGAATGTACCCTTCAGCTCAAACCTTGCACGCTGGTCGGCGGCTGCCAGTGCAACTGGCAATTTGCCGCCCCCAGCTCGGGCAGGTTGGCCACCGCCAGCAACCGCTCGCCCTGATACAGCAACGGCAGACGCGGGCGCACGAAATGCGGGATCTGCAACTCGTTGAGCAGGCGCTTGAGGTCACGCCGGCCACGACCGGGAAGGTCCAGCACCTCGCCGCCCTGGCGATAGGCGATGCGCAGGCCCGCAGCGGCCGATTGCGCTGCCAGCCGCACATGGCCATTGCCCGGCAATGCCAGCGGCTGGGTCGGGTCATGCCAGGCAGGCTCCGCCGATGGCGCGCGCTGCCACTCGCCACTCAACCACCAGATGCGTCCATGGCTGCGCTGCAACTCGCCGTCGGTCAGGCGCCACACCGGCCGGGCGTCGGCCGCTGCGTCGCGCAGGTCGTTCCAGCCCGCCCAGTGACGGCTGTCGGGCAACCGGGTGCGCCGGCCAAGCCAGTATTGCAGGGCATTGCGCTGGCGCGCTGGCGACAACGCCGCGAGGGTGGCAAGGTCGAGGGAGTCCAGCCCGAGCCAAGGCAGCGGCGCATTGCCGCAGGCCGCCGCCAGGTCGGCTGCGGCCAGCTCGTCCAGCAGGCCCAATGCCTCCCCCAGGTGCTCGGCGCTGCGTGCCAGGCTCGCTTCGGCCTGGGGCCAGCGCTGCCTCAGCAGCGGCAACACCTCGCCACGCAGGTAGTTGCGGGCGAAGGTGGTGTCGGTATTGCTGGGATCATCGACCCACGCCAACCCCTTGCTCCGGGCATAGGCCTGCAATTGCTCACGCGACAGTTTGAGCATCGGGCGAACCAGCCCGCCCTGCCCCAGCGGCCGCACCTCGGGCATGGCCGACAGGCCCCGCAACCCGGCGCCGCGCAGCAGACGGAACAGCAAGGTTTCGGCCTGATCGTCACGGTGCTGGCCGGTGAACAGCACGGCGCCTGGGGCGAGCAGCTTTTCGAAGGCCGCGTAGCGGGCATCGCGGGCAGCCTGCTCAAGGCTGGCACCCGGGGCTACCTGAACGCGAATGACGTCGAGTTCGATGCCCAGGGCATCGCAGACGGTTTTGCAGTGGGCTGGCCATGCATCGGCGACAGCTTGCAGACCATGGTGCACATGGACGGCACGCAGCGGCGGCGCGGGGTGGTTGCGGACGTAGTCGGCCAGCAGGTGCAGGAGGACGGTGGAGTCGAGGCCGCCGGAGAAGGCGATGTACCAGGCGGGGGCGTTTAGCCAAGGGGTGAGGTTGAGCATCGGGGCCTCACTTGCGAAAGCATCGCGGGGCAAGCCCGCTCCCACGAGAACGGCGCTTGCTTCAGGCATTGCGCGATCCCACGGGAACGGCGCTTGCTTCAGGCATTGCGCGATCCCACGGGAACGGCGCTTGCTTCAGGCATTGCGCGCTCCCACGGGAACGGCGCTTGCTTCAGGCATTGCGCGATCCCACGGGAACGGCGCTTGCTTCAGGCATTGCGCGATCCCACGAGAACGGCGCTTGCTTCAGGCATTGCGCGATCCCACGAGAACGGCGCTTGCTTCAGGCATTGCGCGATCCCGTGGGAGCGGGCTTGCCCCGCGATTGCTGCTGCGGCGTATTAGAGACCGTAGCTCATCAGGCGATCGTAACGGCGCTTGAGCAGCGCATCGTTGTCGAGCTTGCCGAGCATGTCCAGCTGTTCGATCAGGTCGGCACGGATGCTTGCAGAGACCTTGGCCGGGTCACGGTGGGCGCCGCCCAGCGGCTCCTGGATGACCTTATCGACGATGTTCAGGCTCTTCAGGCGATCGGCGGTCACGCCCATGGCCTCGGCAGCGTCGGCGGCACGGTCGGCGGTCTTCCACAGGATCGAGGCGCAACCTTCCGGCGAGATCACCGAGTAGGTCGAGTACTGCAGCATGTTCAGCTGGTCGCACACGCCAATGGCCAGTGCACCGCCGGAACCACCTTCACCGATCACGGTGGCGATGATCGGGGTCTTCAGGCGCGCCATCACCCGCAGGTTCCAGGCGATGGCTTCACTCTGGTTGCGCTCTTCGGCGTCGATGCCCGGGTAGGCGCCCGGGGTGTCGATGAAGGTCAGGATCGGCATCTTGAAGCGCTCGGCCATCTCCATCAGACGGCAGGCCTTGCGGTAGCCCTCCGGGCGCGGCATGCCGAAGTTGCGGCGAACCTTCTCGCGCACTTCGCGGCCTTTCTGATGACCGATGACCATCACCGGCTTGTCGTTGAGGCGCGCGGTACCACCGACGATGGCGGCGTCGTCGGCGAAATGACGGTCGCCGTGCAGCTCTTCGAACTCGGTGAAGATGTGGTCGATGTAGTCGAGGGTATACGGACGGCGCGGGTGACGGGCCAGGCGAGCGATCTGCCAGCTGGTCAGGTTGCCGAAGATGCTCTCGGTCAGTGTGTTGCTCTTGTCTTGCAGACGGGCAATTTCATCGCTGATGTTCAGCGAGTTGTCGTTGCCTACCAGGCGCAGGCCTTCGATCTTGGCTTGCAGGTCGGCAATCGGCTGTTCGAAATCGAGAAAATTCGGGTTCATAGTCATCCGTCTTGGGTCTACGGCCAGGCGGCCGGCCGGTTGATCCGTTTGGCGCCCTACCTTAAGGGATCAGGCGCATTCAGGTCGAGATTAAATGTTTTGTCGATTCAACGATATTGCAGGAAGACGTTCTCACGCCCGAACTGGTCACGCAGTGCCTGAATCAAGCCATCGGCCGGGTCGATGCACCACTGGTCGCCGAACTGCAGCATGGCCTTGGCGTCGCTGCCGGTATACTCCAGGGTGATCGGGCAGCCCCCGCGGTGACGGGTGATCAGCTCGCCCAGCCACTTCAGCCGATCGCCCTTGAGCGCCTCATGGGCGACTTTCAAGCGCAGGCTTTCGGCCAGCTTGGTGCGTGCATCCTCCATGGTCATCACCGTCTTGACCCGCAGGCGCAGGCCGCCGGAGAAGTCATCGTTGCTGACCTCCCCTTCCACCACCACCATGGCGTCGGTCTGCAGCAACGCTTGCGCGGCCATGAAGGCGTCGGCGAACAGCGAGGCTTCGATACGCCCGGAGCGGTCGTCCAGGGTCACGAAGCCCATCTTGTCGCCCTTCTTGTTCTTCATCACCCGCAGGGCAATGATCATCCCGGCAATGGTTTGGGTGTCACGCGCCGGCTTGAGGTCGATGATGCGCTGGCGGGCGAAGCGGCGGATCTCGGTCTCGTATTCATCGATCGGGTGGCCGGTGAGATACAGCCCGAGGGTGTCCTTTTCGCCCTTGAGGCGCTCCTTGAGCGTCAGCTCGCGCACCTTGCGGTGGTTGGCGTAGACGTCGACATCCGCCTCGTCGAACATGCTGCCGAACAGGTCGACGTGGCCGCTGTCGGCGGTATGCGCCGCCTGCTCGGCAGCCTTGACGGCCTCGCCCAGCGCCGACAGCAAGGTTGCGCGGTTGATGTCGATGTTGGCCTGGTAGGCCTTGATCTCGTCATGGAAGTGCGGGCCCAGGCGGTCCAGCGCACCACTGCGGATCAGCGCGTCGAGGGTACGTTTGTTGACCCGCTTGAGGTCGATGCGTTCGCAGAAGTCGAACAGGTCCTTGAACGGGCCACCTTGCGCCCGCGCCTCGACAATTGCCTCCACCGGCCCCTCACCCACGCCCTTGATCGCACCCAGGCCATAGACGATGCGGCCATCTTCGTTGACGGCAAACTTGAAGTCGGAGAAGTTCACGTCCGGCGCATCGAGACGCAGCTTCATGCTGCGCACTTCCTCGACCAGCACCACCACCTTGTCGGTGTTGTGCATGTCCGCCGACAGTACCGCGGCCATGAACGGCGCCGGGTGGTGGGTCTTCAGCCAGGCGGTCTGGTAGGACACCAGGCCGTAGGCCGCGGAGTGGGACTTGTTGAAGCCGTAACCGGCGAATTTCTCTACCAGATCGAAGATGTTGCCGGCCAGGTCCGCATCGATGTTGTTGCTAACGCAACCCTCGATGAAACCGCCGCGCTGCTTGGCCATCTCCTCGGGCTTTTTCTTACCCATCGCCCGGCGCAACATGTCGGCGCCGCCGAGGGTGTAGCCGGCCATCACCTGGGCGATCTGCATCACCTGTTCCTGGTACAGGATGATGCCGTAGGTGGGCGCCAGTACCGGCTTGAGGCCTTCGTACTGGTAGTCGGCGTGCGGGTAGGCCAGCTCGGCGCGGCCGTGCTTGCGGTTGATGAAGTCGTCCACCATGCCCGACTGCAGCGGGCCGGGACGGAACAACGCCACCAGTGCGATCAAATCTTCCAGGCAGTCGGGCTTGAGCTTCTTGATCAGCTCTTTCATGCCGCGGGATTCGAGCTGGAACACCGCCGTGGTCTCGGCCTTCTGCAGCAGCTCGTAGGTCTTGCGGTCATCCAGCGGGATGAAGTCGATGTTCAGGTCGGGCAGATTGTTCTTTTTCTGCTCGCGATTGATGATCTCCATCGCCCATTTGATGATGGTCAGCGTGCGCAGGCCGAGGAAGTCGAACTTCACCAGGCCCGCGGCCTCGACGTCGTCCTTGTCGAACTGGGTCACCAGGCCGCCGCCCTCTTCGTCACAGGCGATCGGCGAGAAGTCGGTGAGCTTGGTAGGCGCGATTACCACACCACCGGCGTGCTTGCCGGTACCGCGGGTAACCCCTTCGAGCTTGAGGGCCATGTCCCAGATCTCGCGGCCATCCTCGTCGCTCTTGAGGAAGTCGCGCAGGATTTCTTCCTGCTCGTAGGCCTTCTCCAGGGTCATGCCCACTTCGAACGGGATCATCTTCGACAGCCGGTCGGCCAGGCCGTACGACTTGCCCTGCACCCGCGCCACGTCGCGCACCACCGCCTTGGCGGCCATGGTGCCGAAGGTGATGATCTGGCTGACCGCATTGCGGCCATAGGCCTCGGCCACGTAATCGATCACTCGGTCGCGGCCATCCATGCAAAAGTCGACGTCGAAGTCGGGCATGGAAATACGTTCAGGGTTGAGGAAACGTTCGAACAGCAGGTCGTAGGCCAGCGGGTCGAGGTCGGTGATCTTCAGTACATAGGCCACCAGCGAGCCGGCACCCGAGCCCCGGCCCGGGCCAACCGGCACGTCGTTGTTCTTGGCCCACTTGATGAAGTCCATAACGATCAGGAAGTAACCGGGGAAGCCCATCTGGATGATGATGTCCAGTTCGAACTTCAGGCGGTCCAGGTAGACCTGGCGCTTCTCTTCGTAGTTGGGCGTGGTCTCTTTCGGCCAGAGCACCGCCAGGCGCTCTTCCAGGCCTTCGTGGGAGACATGGCGCAGGTAGTCGTCGATGCCCATGCCGTTGGGCGTGGGGAAGTCGGGCAGGAAGTACTTGCCCAGCTGCACGGTGATGTTGCAGCGCTTGGCGATCTCCACGGTGTTGGCGATGGCGTCAGGCAGGTCGCTGAACAGCTCGGCCATCTCTTCGGCGGACTTGAGGTACTGCTGGTCGCTGTAGCCACGGGGCCGACGGGGGTCGTCGAGGGTCCAGCCTTCGCCGATGCAGACCCGGGTTTCGTGGGCGTCGAAGTCCGACTGCTTGATGAAACGCACGTCGTTGGTCGCCACCAGCGGCGCGCCGAGCTTGTCGGCCAGCGCCACGGCGGCGTGCACGTATTCTTCGTCACCGGCACGGTTGGTGCGCTGCACCTCGACGTAGAAGCGCTCCGGGAACATGCCCATCCAGTCGCCGAGCAAGGCCTCGGCCTCATTCTCGCGGCCCGCCATCAGCGCCGCGCCGATATCGCCTTCCTTGCCTGCGGACAGGGCGATCAGGCCCTCGCTGGCCGGGGCGATCCATTCACGCTGGATGATCACCAGGCCATTGCGCTGGCCGTCGGTCCAACCCCTGGAGATCAGCTCGGTGAGGTTGCGGTAGCCCTGGGGGTTCATGGCCAGGAAACAGATCCGCGACAGCGGTGCCTCGGGATCACTGCCCGCCAGCCACAGGTCTGCGCCGCAGATCGGCTTGATACCGGCGCCCATGGCGGTCTTGTAGAACTTCACCAGCGAGCACATGTTGCTCTGGTCGGTGATCGCCACCGCCGGCATGTTCATCCCGGCCAGGGCCTTGGCCAGCGGCTTGATCCGCACCAGGCCGTCGACCAGGGAGAATTCGGAATGCACGCGAAGGTGAATGAAGGAAACCGACATGGAAAGTCCTGTAGCAGCGCTGAACGACAAGGGCGGGATTGTAGCGTATTGCCGTTCGCTTGCCTCACCTGGAGGCCAGCGGTTGGTTGCAGAATGCATCGCGGGGGGGGGAGGGAGGTGCCGCCGACAGCGAGCAAGGGTAGGAGAGCG